>DKBI01000353.1 GCA_002451175.1 Betaproteobacteria bacterium UBA6904 | reverse complement strand
ATGCGCATCCAGCGCAACGGCGAGGCGCGCGCCCTGCGCGTGCGCATCGGCGAGCTGGAGGCGCGCCATGCGGGCGGTGGCGTCACCGTGGCCGCGCTGCCCGGCGCGGGCTTGCGCGACGCCGAGCGCACCGGGCCGCGGGGCCGCGAGCGCGCCGTGCTCGTCGCGGCCGTGGAAGCCGCCTCGCGTGCGTTCCAGGTCGGACTGCGGCCGGGCGACGTCATCGTCGGCGTGAATCGCCGCCGCGTGGCCTCGGTCGCCGAGCTCGCCAAAGCGCTCGGCGCTCGCGACGCCACTGCGCTCAATGTAGTGCGCGGCGACGCGCTGCTGACGCTGCCGCTGCGCTGAACCGGGGCGCAAGCGGCGGCCCTGAGCCCGATCGGGCCCCGGCGTTTCTCACACCGCGCGCAAGGCGTCGACGATCTGCAGGCGCGCGGCGCGCACCGAGGGCAGGAACCCGCCCACGAGCCCCATCGCCACGGCGAAGACGAGCGTCTGCACGGCGATCGCGGGTGTCAGGACGAAGCTGAAGGACAGGTCGGCGAAGGTCTGGAAATTGGTCGTCGTGAACGAGGCGAACTGCATCAGCGCGGCGACGCCGAGCCCCGCCAGTCCGCCGACCAGCCCGAGGAGCAGCGATTCGAGCAGGAACGCCGCGAGCACGTTGCGCCGCCGGAAGCCGAGCGCGCGCAAGGTGCCGATCTCGGCGACGCGGTTGGACACCGACGCGTACATGGTGATCATCGCGCCGATCATCGCGCCGATCGAGAAGATCGCGGTGAGCGTCAGGCCGAGGATGGTGATGAACTTCGACAGCGCGCGCGACTGGTCGCTGTAGAAGGTCTGCTCGCGCTTCACTTCCACGGTGAGGCGCGGGTCGGCCTCGATGTCGGCGCGCAGGCGGGCGAAGGCCTCGCGCGAGGCGAGCCGCGCCGCCATCGACGAGTAGGCGACGCGCCGGAACGCCTGCATGAGCTGGTCGGCGTCGCCCCAGACCTCGGAGTCGAAGCCGCTGCCCGCGGCGTCGAACACGCCGACCACGGTCCAGCCGCGCTGCGCGAACTGCAGCGTGTCGCCGGGCTGCGTGCCCTGGTAGGCGCGCGCGATCGCCGAGCCGACCACGATCTCGGTCGACCCGGGCGCGAACAGGCGGCCGCTCGCGAGCTTCACCTGCGGGCGCAGCGCCAGGGCGCTCTGCGAGACGCCGCGGATGATGACGTTGGAGGGCTTCTCCGCGCCGCGCTTCTTCAGCGACACGAGCACCACGGTCTCCTTGGAAACGAGCGGACGCCCGTCGGCGCCCGTCGCCACCGCGGGATTGGACTCGATCACGTTCGCCTGCAGCCGGGACACGCCGCTCTGGATCTCGGTCTCGGCGCCCTTGCGGATGGCGACGAAATTGTCGTACTCGCCCGTCGCGACCAGCGTGCGCTTGAGCCCCGCGTCGAGCATCAGCACGGTGGCGAAGACGAACACCACGAGCGCCAGGCCGCCCGCCGTGAGCGCGGTGGTCAGCCGGCGCGCCCAGAGGTTGCGCGCGATGTAGGCGACGGGGACGGCCACGCGCGCGCTCCTAGCCGATGGCCCGCAGGCCCTCGACGATGCGCACGCGGCTCGCGCGCAGCGCGGGCACGACGGCCGCGGTGAGGCCGACGACGACGGCGCACGCGGCCTGCAGGACGAGCGTCTCGTCGGTGACGTGAAACACCGGGAAGATGCCCGCGGCCTGCTTGAAGGCGCCCGCGACGGGGCCGGTGAGCAGCATCGCGAGTCCGCCGCCCGCCGCGCAGATCGCCAGCGACTCGCCGAAGATCAGCAGGGCGAGAAAGCGCGGCCCGAAGCCGAGCGCNNAGCTGGAAGGCCTGCTCGGTCTCGGTGAGCGTCTCCGCGAGCGAGTTGCGGAACAGCGCGTCGATCGCCACCGAGGTCGCCGCGGCGTCGTCCGGGTTCTCGATGCCGACGACGTACACGCCCACGTAGTCCGCGCGCCGCGGCGCGCTGCGGCGCAGCGACTCGTTGAGGTAATCCCAGTGGAAGAACAGCTGGCGCGTGATCTTGCTCGCGTCGCTGCCGTCGAAGATGCCGCGCACCGTGAACGTCCAGGTGCCCGGGTAGATCGTGCCGCGCAGCGGCAGCGTGTCGCCGATCTTGAAGCCGTACTGGTCGGCGAGCTGGCGGCCGACGAGCACGCCCTTGCGGTCGCGCTGCCAGGCGGCGCGCTGCGCCTCCGGCAGCACGAACTCGGCGTAGAGGTCGAGATAATTGTCGGAGATCGCGAACTGCGGGAAGAAGTTCTTCGGCTCCTGGTAGATGCCGCCAAACCAGTTGGAGCGCGCGACGCGCGTCACGCCGGGCACGCCGCGGATGCGCGCCTCGTAGCTGACCGGCAGGAAGAAGGTGAGCGAGATGGCGCTGCGCGTGACGAGGCGCGAGGCCGAGGCCGCCGCCGCGCCCGCGTACCAGGCGTCCACCACCGTGCGCAGCAGCCCGAAGGCGAGCACCGCGACCACCAGCCCGGCCACCGTCAGCAGCGTGCGCAGGCGGTGGCGCAGGGCGTTGCGCAGGATGAGCTTGAGCAGCATTCAGCGCGTGCCTTCCGGCTCGCCGATCAGCTCGCCCTTCTCGAGGTGGATGATCGCCTTCGCGGCGTGCGCCGCGTTGGCGTCGTGCGTCACCATGATGATCGTCTTGCCGAGCTCGGTGTTGAGGCGCTGCATGAGAGCGAGAATCTCGGCCGCCGACACGCGGTCGAGGTCGCCGGTGGGCTCGTCGGCGACGAGGATCGCCGGATCGCCGACGATCGCGCGCGCGATCGCCACGCGCTNNTTGAGCAGCGTGCTCTTGCCGGAGCCGGAGGGCCCCATCAGCGCGGTGAAGTCCCCGGCGCGGATGGTGATCGTGATGTCGTTCAGCACCGGCACCGCCTGGTCGCCGCGGCGGTAGGACTTGGCGAGATGCTCGATCTCGACGATCGGCTCGGCCATGGTGTGGGCGGCCTAGGGCTTTTCGGCCGCGAGCGCGACGCCGTCCCTCACCTTGGGCCCCGGATCGAGCACCACGCGCGCCCCGGGCTCGACCCCGCTCACCTGCACGAGCTCGCCGACCTTGCCGCCGGTCTGCACGGCCACCGCCTGCGCGCGGCCTTCGCGCGCGACGAACACGAGCTTGCGGCCGTCGCGCTCGACCAGCGCGCCGGGTTGCACGGCGGTGACCGGCCTGCGCTCGGCCGCCGGCACCGCGCGCTCGAGGAACGCGACCTTCGCGCTCATGTCCGGGAGCACGCGCGGGTCGCGCTCGACGAAGCGAATCTTCACCAGCACGGTGGCCTTGGAGCGGTCCACGGTCGGCACGGTGCGCGAGACCACNNCGCAGCTTGGCGATCGCGGACTCCGAGACGTCGGCCTCGACCTCGAGCGTGTCCATGTCGGCGATGGTGACGACGGCGCCCTTGCTGTCCGCCGCCGAGGAGAAGGGCGTGATGTTGTCGCCGACGTTGGCGTTCTTGGTCAGCACGACGCCGTCGAAGGGGGCGCGGATCAGCGTCTGCTCCACCGCGACCTCGGCGGTGCGCCGCGCGGCCTCGGCGGCCGCGACCGCGGCGCGCAGGGCGGCGATCGACGCCTTCGCCTTGCCCAGGCGCGCCTGATTCGCGTCGTGCTGCGCCTCCGAGATGTAGCGCTTGGCGAGCAGCTCGGCGGAGCGCCGGAAGCTGGACTCCGCGTCGTTCAGCTCGGCGAGCCCCTGCTGGAGATTCGCCTGCGCGACGCGGACCTGCGCCGACGCCTGGTCGAGTCCTGCGCGCACGTCCCGGCTCTCGAGACGCGCGACGACCTCGCCGGACTTCACCCGGCTGCCCTCGAGCACGCCGAGCCATTCCAGCCGCCCGGTCGCCTTCGAGGACAGCGCCGCCTTGCGCTGCGGCACGACGTAGCCCGTGGCGTTGAGCACGGTGTAGTTGAGCGAGGGCCAGGCGCTCGCCACCGTGGCGAGGTTGACCGGGATCGGCGCGTGCTGGCGGTTCCACGCCCAGCCGGCGACGCCCGCGGCGAGCACGAGCGCGACGACGATGCGCCAGCGCCAGCGGCGCCGCGGCGCCGAGCTGCCGGAGCGGTCGATGTGCAGGCGCTTGAGGTCCGTCTCGGCCATCGGATCCTTCAGCCGTCGCGCCCGCGCGTCAGCTTGCCGACTTCAGGCAGGCGGCGCAGCGCGCGCACCACGCGCGCGAGGTGGCGGCGGTCGCCGACCTCGACGACGAACTGCATCGTCGCGTGGATCGAGTGCTCGTCCTCCATCGTGATCGAGGCGATGTTCGATCCGGCATCGGCGATCGCCGAGGCGACCTTGGCCAGCACGCCGCGCTCGTTCGACACCATGACGCGCAGCGCCGCCTGGAACGTGCGCGGCGCGCTGCGGTCGCCCCATTCCACGTCGATCCACTGCTCGGGCTCGTTGCGGCGCGAACGCTCGACCGCGCGGCAGTCCGGCAGGTGCACGACGAGACCCTGGCCCTTCTTGATCGAGCCGACGATCGCGTCCCCGGGGATCGGCCGGCAGCAGCTCGCCAGCTGCACCGCCATGCCCTCGGTGCCGCGGATCACGACGCTGCCGCTTGCGCGCGCCGCGCCCTTGGTGTCCTCGCGCTCCGCGCTGCGCAGCAGGCGCCGCGCGACCACCGCGGGCAGCCGCTTGCCCAGCCCGATGTCGGCGAAGACCTCCTGGCGCGAGCGGATGCCCGACTCGCGCAGCAGCCGTTCCCACGCGGCCTCGTCGGCCTGGACGTGGTCCGCGCCGGCGGCCGCGAGCGCGTGCTCGAGCAGGCGCTCGCCGAGGGCGATCGACTCCTCGAACTGCATGGTCTTCAGGAAATGCCGGATGTTGGAGCGCGCCTTGCCGGTGCGCACGTACTGGATCCACGCCGGGTTGGGCTTGGCGTGGCTCGCCGTGATGATCTCGACGCGGTCGCCGTTGCGCAGGTCGGTGCGCAGCGGCACGAGNNCTCGTCGGGAAACAGGTCCACCTTCACGTGCTCGAGGAACTCCTGCGAGTCGCCCGCCTGGCTCTGGATCTCGAGCAGCGACTGCAGCCACTGGTGGGTGGACTTCTGCAGCTCCGAGAGCGACACCGCGTCGTCCTTGTACAGCCAGTGCGAGGCGACGCCTGCCTCGGCCACGCGGTGCATGTGGCTGGTGCGGATCTGGATCTCCGCCGGCAGCCCCGAGGGGCCGATCACCGCCGTGTGCAGCGACTGGTAGCCGTNNTAGTCCTTGAACTTGCCCGGGATCGGCTTGAACAGGCCGTGCAGCGCGCCGAGCGCCAGGTAGCACGCCGGCACGTCCTCGACGATGACGCGAAAGCCGTGGATGTCGTGCACTTCCGAGAACGACAGGTGCTTCTCGACCATCTTGCGGTACGTCGAGAAGACGTGCTTCTCGCGGCCGGTGACGACGGACTGCAGGTTGTTCTCCGCCAGGCGCGCCTTGATCGCGTCGAGCATGCGGCCGACGGCCTCGCGGCGGTTGCCGCGCGCGGCGCGCGTGGCGCGCGCGAGCACCTGGTAGCGGATCGGGTACAGGTGCGAGAAGGCGAGTTCCTGCAGCTCGTGGTACAGCGTGTTCAGGCCGAGCCGGTTGGCGATCGGCGCGTAGATGTCGAGCGTCTCGCGCGCGACGCGCCGGCGCTTGGCGGGCGGCACGGCGCCGAGCGTGCGCATGTTGTGCAGGCGGTCGGCNNACGTCGTGCAGCAGCGCCGCCATCAGCGCCTGGCCGTCGAGGTGCCAGTCGGCGAGGATCTCGGTGACGGCGAGCGGGTGCGAGATGTAGGGCTCGCCCGACTGCCGGGTCTGCCCGGCGTGCGCCGCTTCGGAGAAGCGGTAGGCGTCCGCGAGCCGCGCTACGTCCGCCGGCTTCAGGTAGCCGAAGCGGGAGACGTCGAGCCCGGTCGCAGTGTCCATCCTGCGAGATTATCCGGTAATCCGCAAAATGGGGTCAGACCCCATTCTTCCGAAATGGGGTCTGACCCCATTTCGGGGGGGTTACGGCGTGGGGGTGAGGTTGGTGGCGCCGCGCTTGAGGATCTCGGTGCCGACCTTGTCGCCGGCGATTTCGCGCAACGCGATCACGGTGTGCTTGTCGCGGTTCGACTCGACCAGGGGCGTCGCCCCGGCGCTGAGCTGGCGCGCGCGGTAGGTCGCCGCCAGCGTGAGCTGGAAGCGGTTCGGAATCCTCTGCAGGCAATCGTCAACGGTGATGCGGGCCATGCGCTAATCCTTCGGGGAAAGAAGTTCGGGATGCCGCTCGAGCTGACGCGCGGCTCGCGCGCGCTCGGCCCGGACGACCGCGGCCAGATCCTGCCGCGCTTCGTCGAAGTCCTTGTTGATTATAGCGTAATCGAACTCCGGCGCGTGGCTCAGTTCCTCGCGCGCGTTGGCCAGGCGGCGCGCGATGACGGCCTCCGAATCCTGCCCGCGGCGGCGCATGCGCTGCTCGAGCTCGGCGATGGAGGGCGGCAGGATGAACACGCCCACGCAGGCCGGCAGCAGGCGCCGCACCTGCTGCGCGCCCTGCCAGTCGATCTCGAGCACCACGTCCGCGTCCGCGGCGAGCAGCGCGCGCACCGCCCGGTGCGAGGTGCCGTAACGGTTGCCGTGCACGTGCGCCGACTCGAGAAAGTCGCCGTGGTCGAGCATCTCCAGGAACGCCGACTCGTCGACGAAATGGTACTCGCGGCCGTTCTGCTCGCCGGGCCGCGGCGCGCGCGTCGTGTACGACACGGAAAGGCGCAGCCGCGGATCCGCCTTCAGCAGCGCGTCGATCAGCGACGACTTGCCCGCCCCGGAGGGCGCGGTGACGACGAAGAGCAGGCCGCTCATTCGATGTTCTGCACCTGCTCGCGCATCTGCTCGATGAGCAGCTTCAGCTCGAGCGCGTGGTCGCCGATGCGCGCGCCGGCCGACTTGGAGGCGAGCGTGTTGGCCTCGCGGTTGAGCTCCTGCGCGAGGAAATCCAGCCGCTTGCCGACCGGCCCGCCCTGCCCGAGCGTGCGGCGCACCTCGCCCAGATGCGCGGTGAGCCGCGTGAGCTCCTCGTCGACGTCGGACTTCATCGCGAAGACGGCGATCTCGGCGCGTACGCGCTCGTCGTCCGCCGAGCCGAGCGCCTCGCGCAGGCGCTGCGCGAGCTTTGCCTGGAACGCCGCCACCGCCTCGGGAACCAGCGGCGCGACCTCGGCGATGCGGCGCTCCATCTCGGCGACGCGCGCGGTGATGTTCGCGGCGAGCTTCGCCCCTTCGCGGGCGCGCGCCGCGCACAGCTCCTCGAGCGCGTGGCGCGCCGCGCCGAGCGCCGCATCGCGCAGCGCGGCCTCGTCCTGCGGCGCCTCGGCGATCACGCCGGGCCAGCGCAGCACGTCCGCGAGACGCAGCGGCCCGGACTCGGGAAACGCGCGTTGCGCCTCCGCGGCGAGGCGCTGCAGCTTCTCGAGCGCCGGCGCATTGAGCGATTGCGCCGCCTCGATGCCGCTGCGGGCGCTGAAGCCGATGCGGCAATCGACCTTGCCGCGCGCCACGCGCGTGCCGAGCAGCTCGCGGAGCATCGGCTCGGCGCCGCGCAGTTCGTCGGCGAGGCGGAACTGGATGTCGAGGTAGCGCGAATTGACCGAGCGCAGCTCGAGCGCGAGCGCGCCGCGCGGCAGATCCGCCGCCGCGGTGGCATAGCCGGTCATGCTGTGGATCGTCTTCACGGGAACGCGGCGGCGCCTCGCATCGGGTCTCGAGGGAGCGCGTATCATAGGGGAGATGCCGAGCGAAGCCAACCCGGAACACCAGCGCCCGAGCGGCCGCGCGGCCGACGCGCTGCGCGCCGTGCGCCTGCAGCGCGGCTTCACGCGCCACCCCGAGGGCTCGGTGCTCGTCGAATTCGGCGAGACGCGGGTGCTGTGCACCGCGAGCGTCGAGGAGCGCGTGCCCGCGTTCCTGCGCGATCGCGGCAGCGGCTGGCTGACGGCCGAGTACGGCATGCTGCC
>DKBI01000115.1 GCA_002451175.1 Betaproteobacteria bacterium UBA6904 | reverse complement strand
CAGCACGCTGCCCGCGCGCGGTGCAAGTCGATCGAGCGCCCGGCCGACCATCGCGGCGTCGAGATGGCACCCCCGCCCGGTGTTCACCTGCACTGCGGATGCGCCGGCCGCGCGGATGCGTTCCGCATCGCGGCTCGTGGCCTGGTCGCCCTCGATCACCGCGATCTCGACGCGGCCCTTGAGCGCGTCGATCGTCCTCACGAGGAGCGTCGTCTTCCCGGAGCCGGGGCTCGAGACGAGATTCAGCGCGAAGATGCCGCCCTCGGCCAGCCGGCGCCGGTTCGCTCCCGCAAGCGCATCGTTCTTCGCGAGGAGGTCCCGCTCGATCTCGACCCTGCGCCCCGGCTGAAGGCCGTGCGCCTGCTCGGGCGCCGGATCGTGCGAGTGTGCATGCACCGTGCCGTCGGCGTGGCGATGGGCATGCGCGGGATCCGCTTCAAGCCGCGCGTCATCGTGTCCGCAGCCGCAACTCGTGCACATGGCCGGGTGTCGCTCCTCAGTCGATCTCGATGTCGCGCACGCGCATCTCGTCGCCGGCAGTCACCTGCAGCTGATAGCCGCCGCAATGCGGGCAGGGGTCGCCGAGCCGCTCGGCGAGAACCGCGCGTCCACACGGCCCGCACCACGCGGAGCCCGGCGTCCTGCGGATCTCCAGGCGCGCGGCGCTGGCGATGCCATCCCGGGCGACCACGTCGAAGGCGAACGCCAGGGCATCGGGCTCGACATGCGACAGGGATCCGACATCGAGCCGGATGCTGCGGACATGCGCGGCGCCGTGGGCGCGCGCCGCTTCCTCCGCGATCTCCACAATCCTCTCGGCGAGCGCCAGTTCGTGCATCGTTGTCCCAGGTTCCGCAATCCACCCTACCCCGGCGCCGGGGAGCCAGAATTGCGCGTTCGCAAGCCCGCGTGAGAAGCCGCGAAGGCAGATCAAATTTCCGCACGGCGTTTTCTGTTATGTTCGGCCCGGATTCCACCCGGCGGGGCCTTCGACAGCGATCGGACCAGGCGAACCTCGACGGTGACGACGAGGAGAGGAACGCCGTGCCCCCATCCGCGAGCCGCAGCAGTCCCTTCGATCCCGCGTATGCCGTTGCGCTGCTGCAGCAGGCCGCGGCCGCCGGGCGCGACACGCTGGATGCGGCGGGCCTGAGCGCGCTGCTCTCCGGAATCGGCGTGACGCTCGCGCCGCGGTCCGGGACGGCGGGGGGCTTGCGCATCGAACTCCTGAACACGCGCGAATTCGGCCTGGTGCTGCAGGCGGGAGCCAGCGGGGCCGAGGCGGAACTGGATCTCGCCCACTTTCGCAAGGACCGCGCCGTCGTGTGCGCTTCGGTCGAGCTGACCGACGCCGGGGATTTTCTCGAGCGGATCCGCCGCACGCTCGCCTGGCAGCGCCTGGCATTGCAGGCGCGCAAGGACGGACACGCGGTCGACGAGGCGCCGCTGCGCGCCGGTCTCGAGCGCCTGATCACGCTGGGCCGGGCGCTCGCCCCGGGCAATCCCGCGGCGCCTTTCGTCCTGCAGCGGCTTGCCCTGGAGGGCGTCGCCCCCGGCGACCCGCTCGCCGCGGCGTCGGCGCATTGCGCATTCGGCGCGCCGGTCGCGCCGCGCGTCGCGCGCCCGGTTCACAAGATCGACAAGCTCCTGCATCCCGCCTCGATCGGCATCATCGGGGTCTCGGCCACGAGCATGAATTTCGGCCGCATCATCCTGCGCAACATCGTGGCGAGCGGCTATCCGAAGGAGCAGCTGCTCGTCCTGCGGCCCGAAGACGCGGAGATCGACGGCGTGCGCTGCGTCGCGGGCCTGAAGGCGCTCGAGCGCAAGCTCGACCTGCTGATCGTCGCGGTCGCCGCGAGCGCGGTGTACGACCTCGTGGACGAAATCATCGCCACCGACGCGGTGGAGGCGGTGATGCTGATTCCGGGCAGCCTCGGCGAGACGCAGAAGAGCCGCGAACCGGCGGCCGCGCTCGCCGCGCGCATCAACGCGGCGCACGCGAAGCCGGGCGGCGGGCCGGTGTTCCTCGGCGCCAACTGCCTCGGCGTGGTCTCGCATCCAGGCCGCTACGACTCGTGGTTCATTCCGCTCGAGCGCCTGCCCAAGCCGCAGAAGAAACCCGAGCGCAATTCGGTGATGCTGAGCCAGAGCGGCGCCTTCATGATCACGCGCCTGTCGCAGAATCCGTGGCTCGACCCGCGCTACATGATCGCGGTGGGCAATCAGACCGACCTCACGCACGGCGATCTGCTGCGCTTTTTCGCCGGGCGCGCGGACATCGAGACGATCGGCCTGTACATCGAGGGCTTCCGCGATCTCGACGGGCTGGAGTTCGCGCGCGCCGCGCGCCAGGCGGTGCTTGCCGGCAAGCAGGTCGTCCTCTACAAGTCCGGGCAGACGGAGCCGGGGCAGGGCGGCGTGCTCGGCCACACCGCCTCGATTGCGGGCGACCCGCGGCTCTTCGAGGCCGTGATGCGCCAGGCGGGCGCGATGATCGCCGACACGCTCGACGACTTCGACGACCTGTTCTACATCGCGGGCGCGCTGCACGCGAAGCAGGTGGGCGCCCGGCTCGGCGCCATCAGCGGCGCGGGTTTCGAGGCGGTGGGCATGGCCGATTCGATCCGCGGCGAGACCTACGCCATGACGATGGGCGCGCTCGAGGCCGGCACGGTGAAGAAGATCGAGGCGGTGCTCGTCGCAAAGAAGCTCGACGCGCTGGTGGAAGTGCGCAATCCGATCGACATCAACCCCGGCGCCGACGACGAGGCGCACCTCGCGATTGCCGAGGCGTTTCTCGAGGACCCGAACATCGATGCGGTGGCCGTCGGCCTCGATCCGACGGCGCCGTCGGTGCGCGCCCTGGTCGAGAGCAAGCTGCGGCCCGGCTACGACCTGAGCGACCCGAAGAGCACCGTGCACCTCATGCCGCCGATCGCGGCGCGCCACCCGAAGCCGTTCATCGGCATCGTCGACGGCGGGCGCCTCTACGACGCGATGGCCGCGCGCCTCATGGACCAGGGCGTCTGCGTCTTCCGCAACGTCTCGCGCGGCACGCGCGCGCTCGTTCGGTACACCGAGGCGCGCCTCGCCGCCGAGGCGCTGAAGGCCCGCACCGCATCCCGATTTTCATCCTGACCGCGACCCGCTGAGCGAGGAACCATGAGCGAGACCTTGAAACCCGGACTGACTTCCACCACCCGCATTCCCATCGACGCCGAACGCACCATCAGTTTCATGGGCGACGATTGCCGCGTCTACGCGACGCCGAAGCTGCTGTACGACATCGAAATGGCCTGCCGCAACCTGGTGCTTCCGCACCTCGAGGCCGGCCGCGACACGGTCGGCACGCGCGTCGAGCTGGACCACATGGGNNGCGACGCTGATGGGCATGTGGGTCGAAATCACGGTGACCGTCGCGGAAGTCAACGGACCGGCGCTGGTGTTCGAATTCAGCGCGCGCGACGCGGTCGAGCCGGTCGCCCAAGGCAGGCACAACCGCTTCGTGGTCGGCGTGGAGAAGACTGCTCAGCGCCTGAAGGCAAAACAGGCCAAGGCGACGGGCGGCTGAGCCGCGGGCGGCGCTGGGGCTCAGGCGCCGTAGCGCCGCAGCCTCTCGACGTCGAGCACGGTCACGCCCCCGTACTCGACCCGCAACAGTCCGCCCTCCTCCAGGGCGCGCAGCGCCTGGTTGGCGCGCTGGCGCGAGATGCCGGAAAAGTAGCCGATCTCCTCCTGCGACAGCTGCAGGCGGCGCTCGACCCCCGGATACAGGTGCGGGTTGAAGAGCATCGCCAGGCAGCGCGCGATGCGCGCCTCGGGGTCGAGCAGCCGGTCGGTCTCGAGCATGCCGATGAACTGGCCCAACCGCTCGTTCAGCTGCATGAGCAGGAACCGGTTGAACGCGATGCTGGAGTCGAGCAGCCAGGCGAACGTCGCGCGCGGCAGGCTGGCGATCAGGCTCGCGCGCAACGCGACGGCATCGTATTTCCAGGGATCGGGCTTGAGGAGCGAGCCTTCGCCGAACCAGCCGCCCGGGGGTATCCCGGTAAAGGTGACGGCCTTTCCCTCGGCGGAGACGCTGGAGATCTTCACCAGGCCGTCCACGACGCCGATCCAGCATTCCACCGGTTCGCCCCTGCGGCAGACGAACGTCCCTTCGGACACGGAGCGCAGCGTCGTTTCGGCGCGCACCCGGGCGCGCTGCTCGGCGCTCAGGTCGCGCGCCCAGATTGATCCTTCGATAACTTCCTCGAGGCCGGCCAAGCGATTGTCGCCGCGATGACAGTGATCGAAGCAGGATCGGCTACAGTTCCGGCCGCGTCAAGCCTATGCAACAATAGGACCGGGCGCGGCTACCGGGACGGAACGCTGGGCCTGGATGCCGCGGGAAGAGCTGGTCGAACCAAGACCCTGGAGGGGGAGCATGGCCGAAGATCTTGCCGGCCTCGACACGTTTCCGAAGCTGCTGATGCACCACGCGCGAGCGCGGGGCGAGCTGCCCGCGATCCGCGAGAAGGATCTGGGCATCTGGCAGACCTGGACCTGGAAGCAGTTCGCCGACGAGGTGCGCGCGCTGGCGTGCGGCCTCGCCGCGCAGGGCTTCAAGCGCGACGACCACCTCGCGATCATCGGCGACAACCGCCCGCGGCTCTACTCGGCGATGTGCGCGGCGCAGGCGCTGGGCGGCGTGCCGGTGCCGATGTACCAGGATGCCGTGGCCGCGGAAATGGCGTTCCCGATCCAGAACGCGGTGATCACCCACGCCGTGGTGGAGGACCAGGAGCAGGTCGACAAGCTGCTCGAGATCCTCCCGCAGTGCCCGAGCCTCGAACACATCTACTACGATGATCCACGCGGCCTGCGCAATTACGCGCAGCCGCAGCTCAAGGCCTACGAAGCGCTGCTCGAGATCGGGCGCCAGGCGCTCGCGCGTGACGCGGCGTTCCTCGACACCGAGATCGCCAAGGGCTCGGGCGCCGATGCGGCAGCAATGTTCTTCACCTCGGGCACGACGGGCGTGCCGAAGGGCGTCGTCCTCACGCATCACGCGCTGATCGACCGCGCGGCCGCCGCCGCGCGCATGGAAGGGCTCCACGACCGCGACGTCGTGCTCGCCTATCTGCCGCCGGCGTGGATCGGGCAGAACATCTTTTCCTATGCGCAGCCGTTCGCCACGGGCTACTGCATCTGCTGCCCGGAGTCGGCGGAGACCGTGATGACGGACATGCGCGAAATCGGGCCGACCTATTACTTTGCGCCGCCGCGTGTGCTGGAGGCGCTGCTCACGCAGGTGTCGATCCGCATGGAGGATGCCGGCAGCCTCAAGCGCTGGCTGTACCGGCACTTCATGGACGTCGCCAGCCGCGTGGGCGGGGCGATCCTCGACGGCAAGCCGGTGACCGGGACTGACCGGGCGCTCTACCGCCTCGGCGACCTGCTGGTCTATGGGCCGCTGCGCAACGTGCTCGGCATGAGCCGGGTGCGCGTCGCCTATACGGCGGGGGAGGCGATCGGCCCGGACCTGTTCAAGTTCTACCGCTCGATCGGCATCAACCTGAAGCAGCTGTACGGGTCCACGGAGACGAGCGTGTTCGTCTGCGTGCAGCCGAACGGGCAGGTGAAGAGCGACACCGTAGGCCCGGCGGTGGAGGGCGTCGAGCTGAAGTTCACGCCGCAGCGCGAGCTGCTGATCCGCTCGCCGGGACTGTTCAAGGAGTACTACAAGAACCCGCAGGCCACCGCGGAGGCGAAGGACGCGGAAGGCTGGTTCCATACGGGCGACGCGGGCTACTTCGACCCGGACGGCCACCTCAAGATCATCGACCGCGTGAAGGACGTGGGCAGCCTCTCCGACGGCACGCTGTTCGCGCCGAAGTACCTGGAGAACAAGCTCAAGTTCTTCCCCTACATCAAGGAGGCGGTCACGTTCGGCGACCGGCGCGACCGGGTCTGCGCCTTCATCAACATCGACATGGAAGCGGTCGGCAACTGGGCCGAGAAGCGCAACCTGCCCTACAGCGGCTACACCGACCTCGCCTCGCGGGACGAGGTCTGCGACCTGGTGCGCGAGTGCATCGAGAAGGTGAACGCGGATCTCGCGCAGGAGCCCGAGATCGCGAACTCGCAGGTGCACCGCTTCCTGATCCTGCACAAGGAGCTGGATGCGGACGACGGCGAGCTGACGCGCACGCGCAAGGTGCGGCGCGGGTACATCGGCGAGAAGTACGAGCCGCTCGTCGATGCGCTGTACGCCGGGCGCGACACGATCCACGTCGAGGCCCAGGTCAAGTACGAGGACGGCCGCACGGCGATGATTTCCGCCGACCTGAAGATCCGCGACGCGAAGACCTTCGCGCCGGCGGCGGCGAAGCGCGCGGCATGAGCCTGGTGCGTCGATGAGCGCCCCCCTGTCCGCGCAGGCGCAGCTCGCGCAGGAGGCGCGCGCGCAGTCCGGGCGTCCGCTGATCGGCGACGTGATCCTCGCCGTCGAGCAGGTATCGCTCGCCTTCGGCGGCGTGCGCGCGCTCACCGACGTGTCGTTCAACGTGCGCGAGCACGAGATC
>DKBI01000112.1 GCA_002451175.1 Betaproteobacteria bacterium UBA6904 | reverse complement strand
AGGACTCCTCGTAATAGAAGTAGGACAGGCGCTCGAGCGCTCGCACCATGCAGGTGGTCTCGTCCATGACGATCACCGCGCCGGAGCCGAGCATGGAGCCCGCCTTGGCGATCGCGTCGTAGTCCATGTCGGTCGCCAGCATGACCTCGCCGGGCAGCACGGGCATGGAGGAGCCGCCCGGAATCACTGCCTTGAGCTTGCGCCCGCCGCGCACCCCGCCGGCCATTTCGAGCAACTTGGCGAACGGCGTGCCGAGCCGCACTTCGAAATTGCCCGGCCGCGCCACGTGCCCGCTCACGGAGAAAAGCTTCGTGCCGCCGTTGTTCGGGCGGCCCAGGTTGAGGAACGCCTCGCCGCCGTGCTGCAGGATCCACGGCACGGCCGCGAACGTCTCCGTGTTGTTGACGGTCGTCGGCTTGCCATACAGCCCGAAGCTCGCCGGAAACGGCGGCTTGAAGCGTGGCTGCCCCTTCTTGCCCTCGATCGACTCCAGCAGCCCCGTCTCCTCGCCGCAGATGTANNAGATCTCGCCGTGGATGTAGTTGTAGCCCGCGGTCGAACCGGTCGCGTAGCCGCCGATGATCATGCCCTCGATCACGGCATGCGGGTTGTAGCGCAGCAGGTCGCGGTCCTTGCAGGTGCCGGGCTCGCCCTCGTCCGAATTGCACACCATGTACTTCGGCCCGGCGTACTGGCGCGGCATGAACGACCACTTGAGCCCGGTCGGAAACCCGGCGCCGCCGCGTCCGCGCAGCGCGGACTTCTTGACCTCGGCGATCACCTGCTCCGGCGCCACCGCGTCGGCGAGGAGCTTGCGCAGCGCCTGGTAGCCGCCGCGCTTCTCGTAGTCGGCGAGCCGCCAGTTCGCGCCGTCGAGGCCGGCCATGAGGATCGCGTCGGGTCCGTAGTCGAGCATGTCAGCGCTTCCTCAGCTCGTCGATGAGCGCATCGATCTTTTCCTTGGACAGGTAGTCGTGCATCTTCTTGTTGTTCACCAGCAGCACGGGCGCCATCGAGCACGCGCCCATGCACTCGCCCTCCTTGAGCGTGAACCGTCCGTCCTGCGTGGTCTCGTCGAAATCGATGCCGAGGCGCGCCTTGAGGTGATCGGCCGCCTCCAGCGAGCCCTGCAGGCCGCACGGCAGGCAGGTGCACACCGTGAGCTTGTACTTGCCGCACGGCTTCAGGTTGTACATGTTGTAGAAGCTCGCCACCTCGTACACCGCGACCGGCGCCATGCCGAGGTACTGCGCGACGAAATCCATCGTTTCGACCGCGAGCCAGCCCTTCTCGTCCTGCGCGACGATGAGCGCCGCCATGACGGCGGACTGCTTCTGGTCGGCCGGGTACTTGGCGATCTCGCGGTCGATCTTCTTCAGGGATTCGGGCGACAGCATGGGGGTTACCGGTCGATTTCGCCGAAGACGATGTCCAGCGTGCTGATGATGGCGACGGCGTCGGCGAGCATGTGACCGCGCGCCATCTTGTCCATCGCCGACAGGTGCGTGAAGGCCGGCGAGCGCAGCTTCATGCGGTAGGGCTTGTTCGCGCCGTCCGAGATGAAATACACGCCGAACTCGCCTTTCGGGCCCTCGACGCCGACGTAGGCCTCGCCTTCCGGCACGTGCATGCCCTCGGTGAAGAGCTTGAAGTGGTGGATCAGCTCTTCCATGCTGCCCTTCATGCGGACGCGCGCCGGCGGCGCCACCTTGTGGTTGTCGGTGATCACCGGCCCGGGATTCTTGCGCAGCCAGTCGACGCACTGCTTGATGATGCGGTTCGACTGGCGCATTTCCTCCATGCGCACGAGGTAGCGGTCGTAGGTGTCGCCGTTCGTGCCGACCACGACGTCGAAATCGAGCCGGTCGTACACTTCGTAGGGCTGCTTCTTGCGCAGGTCGAAGGCGACGCCCGAGCCACGCAGCATGGGCCCGGTGAAACCCCACGCCAGCGCCTGCTCGGGGGAGACGACCCCGACGCCCACCGTGCGCTGCTTCCAGATCCGGTTCTCGGTGAGCAGCGTCTCGTAGTCATCCACGCATTTCGGGAAGCGCTCGGTGAAATCCTCGATGAAGTCCAGCAGCGAACCCTGCCGGTTGGCGTTCATCGCCGCGAGCGCGCGCGCGTTGCGCGTGCGCTGCGCCTGGTACTGCGGCATCGCGTCCGGCAGGTCGCGGTACACGCCGCCCGGCCGGTAATACGCCGCGTGCATGCGCGCGCCGGACACGGCCTCGTAGCAGTCCAGCAGGTCCTCGCGTTCGCGGAACCCGTAGAGGAACACGGTCATCGCGCCGAGGTCGAGCCCGAGGGTCGCGACGCCGAAAATGTGATTCAGGACGCGCGTGATCTCGTCGAACATGACGCGGATGTACTGCGCGCGGATCGGCACCTCGAGACCGAGCAGCTTCTCCACCGCCATGCAGTACGCGTGCTCGCTGCACATCATCGAGATGTAGTCGAGCCGGTCCATGTAGGGCAGCGACTGGATCCAGGTGCGCGACTCGGCGAGCTTCTCGGTCGCCCGATGCAGCAGGCCGATGTGCGGGTCGGCGCGCTGCACGACCTCGCCGTCCAGCTCCAGCACCAGCCGCAGCACGCCGTGCGCCGCCGGATGCTGCGGCCCGAGGTTGATCGTGTAGTTGCGGATCTCAGCCATCGGCGTAGCGGTCTTCGCGCACCACGCGCGGCGTGTTCTCGCGCGGCTCGATCGTCACCGGCTCGTAGATCACGCGCCGCTGCTCGGGGTCGTAGCGCATCTCGACATAGCCCGAGATGGGAAAGTCCTTGCGGAACGGGTGCCCCACGAAGCCGTAGTCCGTCAGGATGCGCCGCAGGTCCGGATGGCCCTCGAACACGACGCCGAACAGATCGAAGGCCTCGCGCTCGAACCAGTGCACGCCCGGCCAGACCTCGACCACCGACGGCAGCACCGGAAATTCGTCATCGGTGCAGAACGCGCGCAGGCGCAGGCGCCAGTTGTGCGTCACCGAGATCAGGTGCAGCACCACCGCGAAGCGCCGGCCCTCGCGCGGGCGGTCGCCGTAGGTGAGGTAATCGACGCCGCACAGGTCGATCAGCTGCTCGAACCGCAGGTCCGGGTGATCGCGCAACGTCTGCGCCGTCTGCAGATAGCNNTTCGTCCTCTTGATCTTGTTCTGCAGCTGCAGGATGCCGTACAGCAGCGCCTCGGGCGTCGGCGGGCAGCCCGGCACGTAGATGTCCACCGGCACGATGCGGTCGGCGCCGCGCACCACGGAATACGCGTAGTGGTAGTAACCGCCGCCGTTGGCGCAGGTGCCCATCGAGATCACCCAGCGCNNCGCAGCGCCGGCGCCATCTTGTTGGTCAGCGTGCCGGCGATCACCATGACGTCCGCCTGGCGCGGGCTGGGCCGGAACACCACGCCGAAGCGGTCGAGGTCGTAACGCGCCGCCCCGGTCTGCATCATCTCGATCGCGCAGCAGGCGAGGCCGAAGGTCACCGGCCAGAGCGATCCCGTGCGCGTCCAGTTGATGAGCTTGTCCGCGGTGGTGGTGATGAACCCCTGTTCGAGAACGCCCTCGATGCTCACGCGGTCTCCCGAGTGATCCGGTCGCGCCGGAGGCACGGTCGCGCGGCGGTCACTCCCATTCGAGCGCGCCTTTCTTCCATTCGTAGATGAAGCCGACGACGAGAATGCCGAGGAACAGCATCATCGAGGCGAAGCCGAAGAAGCCGATCTCGTTGAGCACCGCGGCCCAGGGAAACAGGAACGCGATCTCCAGGTCGAAGAGGATGAACAGGATGGCCACCAGGTAGTACCGCACGTCGAACTTCATGCGCGCGTCCTCGAAGGCCTCGAAGCCGCACTCGTAGGGCGAGAGTTTCTCGGGGTCGGGGCGGTGCGGGCCGAGGAGCGAGCCCAGCACCACGGGCACCACGCCCACCGCCATCCCTACGGCGATGAAGAGCAGGATCGGGAAATACTCTGCCAGCACGGTTCTTCGCTTCCTTTCATCACGGCCAGCACCGCAAGGCTGGTGCCCACGAGCAGACTCGAA
>DKBI01000110.1 GCA_002451175.1 Betaproteobacteria bacterium UBA6904 | reverse complement strand
AGTTCCGCGAGGTTGCGCGCCTTGGTGCGATACAGGCCGATCGTGCGGATGTAAGGCTCGATCCCCGCGGCGCCGAGATCCGCCATCGCCTGCGGCGTGGCGGCGCGCGCGAAGAGCGCGGGCGTCGCGGCGTTCACCGACTTGTCGGTTGCCTGCGCGGAGAGCACCACCGCGGCGAGCAGTTCGAAGGGCGTGCGGTACGCGAGTTCGGTCGTCGGGTGCGGGTTGGCGGTGCGCAGCCGCTCGAAGATCTGCCGGCGGCGCTCGGCATTCACGCGCGTCGTCCCCGCTGCAGCGCCGCGGCGAGCACGGCCCGGCGCCGGGCGCGGTCCGCCTCGGGGCTGGCGAAGCGCTGCGCGCGGCGGATCTTGCGGCGCCGCGCACGCTGCGCCGCATCGCGTGCATCGCCGGCGGTCCAGGGAGCGTCGGCGGGCACCAGGGCGATGCAGTCGACCGGGCAGGGCGAAACGCACAGTTCGCACCCGGTGCACCAGGGGTCCACGACGGTGTGCATCCACCCGCCCGCGCCGACGATGGCGTCGAAGGGGCAGGCGTCGATGCAGCGCGCGCAGCCGATGCAGCGCGACTCGTCGATCAGCGCCACCCGGCTGCGCCGCGCCGCAGGCGCGGGCACCGACTCAGCGCGCGCTGTTGGCACGCAGCAGGATTGCCGCCTGATCCGGCAGCAGGGCGCGGGAGAACAGGTAACCCTGGTACTCCTCGCAGCGCTGGGCCACGAGGAAGGCGAGCTGCTCGCCGCTCTCCACGCCCTCGGCGATGACGTGCAAGCCGAGATTCTTGGCCAGCGTGATGATCGCCTTGACGATGGCGGCGTCGTCGCGCTCCTTGGGCACGCCGCGCATGAACGCCTGGTCGATCTTCATGTAGTCGAGCGGGAACTGCTTGAGGTAGCCGAGGCAGGAGTATTCCATGCCGAAATCGTCGAGCGTGATCAGGATGCCCATGCCGCGCAGCTCCTTGAGCAGCAGCACCGCCCGGTCGGGATCCTCCATCAGCGTGCTCTCGGTAATCTCCAGCTCGAGGTGCTGCGGATCGAAGGCCGTCTCGCGCAGGATCGCGGCGATCCGCTGCGCGAGGTCCGCGCGCCGCAGCTGGCGGGCCGAGAGGTTGACCGCCATGCGGAACGGGCTCAGGCCCGCGGCGAGCCACGCCTTCATCTGCAGGCAGGCCTCGCGCAATACCCACTCGCCGACCGCGTCGATGATGCCGCTCTGCTCCGCGATCGGGATGAACTTCGCCGGCGGCACCGCCCCGAACTCGGGGTGGTTCCAGCGCAGCAGGACCTCCATGCCGCGGATCGCGCCGGAGCGCACGTCGACGCGCGGCTGGTAGCCAAGGTGAAACTGACGCGCCTCGATGGCCTGCCGCAGGCCGTTGCGCAGGTGCAGCGTCTCGACGGCGATGGCGTACAGCTCCGGCGAGTAGAAGCGGTAGCCGTTGCCCCCCGCGCTCTGCGCCTGGCCGGTCGCCGACTCCGCGCAGCGCAGCAGGACGTCCGGGTCCGCGCCGTCCTGCGGAAAGCAGGCCACGCCGACGCTCACCGTGACGAACTGCGAGCGCCCGCCGATGACGAACGGCCGGGTGAACGCGGCGAGGATCTGCTCGGCGGCCGCGGCGATCTCGTGCGTGCCGCCCGGGTCCTCGATGAGCACACCGAAGCCGTCGGCGAGCAGGCGCGCGAGCGTGTGCCCCGCGTCGATCGTGTCGCGCAGCCGCGCCGCGATCGCGCGCAGCAATTCGTCGCCCTGCGCGAAGCCGAGCGACTCGTTGACGCTCTGGAACTGGTCGACGTCGATCACCAGGACGCCGGCCATCGCGTTGCGCCGCTGCGCGCGCGACACGGCCGTGCGGCAGAGCTCCTGGAATCGATAGCGGTTCGGCAGCCCGGTGACGAAGTCGTGATAGGTCAGCACCGTCGTCTTGCGCAGGCGCCGCACCATGACATTGCAGAACTCCAGCGTCATGCGCGGGTGCGTCTGCAACAGCTTGAGCAGCGTGTCGCGCCCGATCTCGACGACTTCCGACTCGGCGGCGGCGACCACG
The DNA here is from genome assembly GCA_002451175.1 of Betaproteobacteria bacterium UBA6904. GTDB lineage: Bacteria > Pseudomonadota > Gammaproteobacteria > Burkholderiales > SG8-39 > 2-02-FULL-66-14. The sequence goes on along the minus strand of DKBI01000110.1, from coordinate 10,787 downwards.
GTCGCGCTGCGCACGCGCTCGGTGTCGTCGATCATCGCCATCTCGCCGACGACGCCGCCGGCCGTCACGTTCTCCAGGATCAGGTCGCCGATGCGGATGCGCAGCTCCCCCGACTTGACGACGAACATCGTGCTGCCGGGATCGCCCATCTCGAACAGCACCTCCCCAACGGGCACGCGGCGCGCCACGGCGGCAGTCATGAGCGCGGCGACGAAACGCGTCCGCTGCGCGTCGGGTTGGACAGACCGGGTCACGGCGTGGGGTCCATGGTCACGTGGGCGGGCTCATGATACGACAGCCGTCAGCGGCGTGTGGGCTCGAGCGGTGTCGCGCGCCAGGTGCGCATGGGTGACGCATCCTTGGCGGACTTGCACGCCGTCCGCGAGTTCGGGGCGCGCGGCCAGCGCGCCCTGCAACCCGCGGTTCGCGATCGCCAGCACGTACGGCAGCACCACGCGCTCCAGCGCCAGACTGGCGGTGCGCGCGCACGCGGCGGGCATGTTCGGCACGCAGTAGTGGATGACCCCCTCCTCGACGTAGGTCGGCTCGCTGTGCGTCGTCGGGCGGGAGGTCTCCGCGATGCCGCCCTGGTCGATGCCGACGTCCACGAGAACCGAGCCGCGCCGCATGGCGCGCAGCATGGGGCGCGTAACGAGCTTGGGCGAGAGCCGGCCCGGCGTCAGGACGCCGCCGATGGCGAGGTCGGTCGTGCGCAGCGTGTCGGCGAGCGTTTGCGTGCCGACGTGGAAGGTCGCTCGCGGATGCCGCGCTCGCAGCGGCGGCAGGCGCCGCTCGCTGCTGGCGAACAGCGCGACCTGCGCGCCCAGGCCGCAGGCGACGGCCAGCGCATTGGCGCCGACGTTTCCCGCGCCGAGGATCGCGACGCGCCCGGCGGCGATGTCCTCCAGGCCCGGCAGGAGCACGCCGGAGCCGCCAGCCTGCTTTTGCAGGAACCACGCGCCGACCTGGACCGCCAGCCGGCCGGCGATGGCGGACATCGGCGCGAGAATCGGCAGACGGCCGTCGGCCTGGCCTACGGTCTCGAACGCGATGAACGTCGCGCCCGAGGCCAGCGCCGCGTCGAGCAGCTCGGGTTCGGGCGCGAAGTGCTGAAAGCCGAACACGAGCTGACCGCGGCGCGGGCGGGCCTGCTCGGCCGGCTGGAGTTCCTTCACCTTCACGATGAGATCCGTGTCCCAGGCGGCGCCGAGTGCCGCGCCGGCGGCGGCGTAGTCCGCATCCGAGAAGCCGGAGCCCGCACCGGCCCCGGGTTCCACGACGAGCGCGTGCCCCGCAGCGACCAGCGCGCGCGCGCCCTCGGGCGTCATCGCAACGCGGAATTCGCCGTCCTTCAGTTCACGCGGCAGGCCGATGCGCATCGCGGATCTGCTGCACGCACTCGCCGATCAGCTGCGGGCCGCGGTAGACGAGACCGGTGTAGAGCTGCACGAGCGAAGCCCCCGCAGCGAATTTCTCAGCCGCGTCGCGCCCCTGCACGATGCCGCCCACGCCGATGAGCGCGACTTCGCCCTTCAGCGCTGCGGCGAACGCCGCGAGCGTCTGCGTGGCGCGCTCGCGGATCGGTGCCCCGGACAGCCCGCCGGCCTCCTCGGCGTGCGGCTGGCCGGTCACTCCGGCGCGCGAGACGGACGTATTGGTGGCGATGAGGGCGTCCATGCGATGGCGGCGCACGCTGTCGGCGATGCCGACCACCTGTGCCGCGTCCAGGTCGGGCGCCACCTTGAGCGCGAGCGGCACGCGGCGGCCGTGCCGCTCGGCAAGCTGCTCGCGCAGCGCGGCGAGCCGGGCGAGCAGCGCATCCAGCTCGCCACGCTCCTGCAGCGCGCGCAGGTCCTTCGTGTTCGGCGACGAGACATTGACCGTGACGTAGCTTGCGCGCGCATAGACGCGCTCCAGGCACTGCGCATAGTCGTCGGCGGCGCGCTCGTTCGGCGTGTCGAAGTTCTTGCCGATGTTGATGCCNNTTGCCCGGCTGCGGCCGCGGCGTCACCGTGCCGACCTCGATGAAGCCGAAGCCGAGCGCGGCGAGCGCGTCGACGTGCTCCGCGTTCTTGTCCATGCCCGCCGCAAGGCCCACGGGATTCGGAAACTCCAGCCCCATGACGCGCGCCGGCAGGACCGGCACGCCCGGCGCGCGCAGGAGCCCGAAGCGCAGCGGCGCGTCGGCGAGCGCGAGCGTGAGCGTGTGCGCNNAGCTCACGCAGGCCGAGGCGGCGCCACTCGTTGCCGACGAATCCCTCGATCGGCGCGAAGCGCGACTTGTAGGCCATTTTCGGGCTCTCGCGGATCCAGTAACCGAGGTAGAGGTAGGGCAGGCCGAGCGCGCGGCAGGCCTCGATCTGCCAGAGGACGTTGTAGGTCCCGTAGCTCGCGGTGCGATGCTCGGGCTCGAAGAAGGTGTAGACCGACGACAGCCCGTCGGACAGGTAATCGACGATCGACACCATGACGAGCTGGCCGTGATCGCGGAACTCGATCAGCCGCGTGTCCACGCGGCTCTGCAGCAGGAAGTGCGAGTACTGGTCGCGGCTGTCGTTGTCCATGCCGCCGCCGGCGTGGCGGCGCGACTGATAGCGCAGGTACAGCGCGTAATGCTCGAGGCGGAACTTGAGCGGCTGCGCGGTGGCCGTCAGCTCGGCATGGCGCCGTTCCGCGCGGCGCTGCGCGCGGCTGGCGACGAATTCGACCACCGGGATGCGCGCCGGGACGCAGGCCCGGCAGGTGTCGCAATGCGGGCGGTAGGTGAAGATGCCGCTGCGCCGGAACCCGGACTTGACCAGCTCGCCGTAGAGGCCGGTATTGATCAGGTGGCTCGGCGTCGCCACCTGCGAGCGCGCCATGCGCTCCGGCAGATAGCTGCACGGGTACGGCGCCGTCACGTAGAACTGCAGGACGGCGTGGGGCAGGTCATTCAGCCGGGACATCGGTCCATGTTCCTTCGGGCGCTGCGTAGTTTACCAACGCGTGCACCCGCCGCAAAAAATCGGATCTCGGGATCTCGCGCGCGCCGAGCGAAACCAGCAGAGGCGTGCGTACCTGGCAGTCGATGACCGGGAAACCGTGCGCGAGCAGCGTGCGCACCAGCGCGGCGAGCGCCACTTTCGACGCGTCGGTGGCGCGCGAGAACATCGATTCGCCGTAGAACATGCGGCCGATGGCCACGCCGTACAGCCCGCCCACCAGCTCCGCGCCGCGCCAGCACTCGAACGAATGCGCCCAGCCGGCGCGGTGCAGCCGCAGATAAGCGGCGCGCATGCCGCCGCCGAGCCACGTGCCGGCGCCATCCGGGCGCGGCGCGGCGCAGCCGCGCAGGACGCCCGCGAAATCGGCGTCGATGCGCACCTCGTAGCCGCGGTTGCGCTGGCTCTTGCGCAGCGAGCGCGACACCTTCAACTCGTCGCAGAACAGCACGAGCCGCGGGTCCGGCGACCACCAGAGGATTGGCTCGCGCCCGGAAAACCACGGGAAGATGCCGCGCCGATAGGCCGCCAGCAGCCGTTCCGGCGACAGGTCCGCGCCGGCGCACAGCAATCCGTTCGGCTCCTGCAGCGCGCGCTCTGTGGGCGGGAACGGGTCGTCGGCGTCGAGCCAGGGGATCATCGCGAGCGGGGCGTGCGGTCTTCAGACGCCAGTGCCGATTTCGGGGTTCCATGATCTCGGCTTTTCGGCGAGATTCACGCCGAAAAGCCGAGACCTGTCAACGGCCAAGGCAGCACCGTGTTGCATCACCGTCCGCTAGCACTGCACCTGCTGCCGGCAGTAGTTCTCCAGAGGCATCACGGTCGCCTGTCCTTCCACCGCGCGGCGCGCGGCGCCGCCGTTTTCCAGCGCCAGCCGGAATTCGAACTTGGCGAAGAACTGGTTGAACATCTCTCCGCCGAGCGTGCCGACGGCGAACAGCTCGTCGCTGCGCGCGTCGTGCTCGAGGAGTATCGCGGCCAGCGGCTGCGGGGCCGGGCCGGCGACGACGCGGCCGCCCTCGGCCGGGTCGTATTGGCTGTGCTCCGAGCAGCAGTGGATGACGTCGGCGTGCGGGTTGCGCGCGCTGCGCTCGCCGCGAAAGCTGATGAAGCTGATGTCCCGCGTCGGGTAGGTGAGCTGGTGGGCGCAGATCGCCGAGTAGGCGACGATGGCGCGCTGCGGCCCGACGCCGCCCTGCCACTCGTAGGCGCGCTGGTCCGCGGTGCGCAGCCGCGCGGACGCCTTGGGCGGGCGCCCGAGGTTGAGCAGAAAGCAGGGGGTCGTGGCAAAGGGATAGTGAAAGAGCAGGTTGCGCCGCACCGGCACCGTCGCGGCGCGCAGGCGCGCGCCGCCTGCGTCCACCAGCCGCACGCGGGCGTAGAAGCGCGGCGTCGCGTCCGGCGCGGCGAGCGCGGGCGTTGCGCCCGCGGCCGCCGAGGCCGCACACACCCGCAGGAATTGGCGCCGCTCCATCGGGCGGATTGTACGCAACGCGGCCGGGGCTCCGCGCGGCCGGAATTAGGGCAAAATGCGCGGGCCAAAAAGTGGCGTGCAACGGCGCCGCGCCAATCGGGGGGAATGACCATGGAAGCGTTCAAGTCGGGTTCCGACGTGCTGTTCGTGCTGCTCGGCGCGATCCTCGTGCTGGCGATGCACTCCGGGTTCGCGTTTCTCGAATTGGGCACGGTGCGCTTCAAGAACCAGGTGAACGCGCTGGTGAAGATCCTCACGGATTTCTGCGCCTCGACGATCGCCTACTTCTGCGTCGGCTACGCGGTCGCCTATGGCACGACGTTCTTCGTCGGCGCGGAAGCGCTGGCGCAGAAGAACGGCTACGAGCTGGTCAAGTTCTTCTTCCTGCTGACGTTCGCCGCCGCCGTGCCGGCGATCATCTCCGGGGGCATCGCGGAGCGCGCGAAGTTCTATCCGCAGTTCTTCGCCTCGATGCTCATCGTCGGCCTGGTGTACCCGTTCTTCGAGGCGATGGTCTGGGGCCAGCGCTTCGGCGTGCAGGGCTGGTTCAAGGCGAGCTTCGGCGAAGAGCTGCACGATTTCGCGGGCTCCATCGTGGTGCACGCGGTCGGCGGATGGATCGCGCTCGTGGCCGTGGTGCTGCTGGGCGCGCGCAAGGGGCGCTATACCGCGGACGGCCGGGTCGTCGGCTATCCGCCGTCCTCGATCCCGTTTCTGGCGCTCGGCGCGTGGATCCTCAGCGTCGGCTGGTTCGGATTCAACGTCATGTCGGCCCAGGCGATCGACAAGATCAGCGGCCTGGTGGCGCTGAATTCCCTCATGGCGATGGCCGGCGGCACGCTCGCGGCGCTGGTCGCGGGCCGCAACGACCCGGGATTCGTGCATAACGGCCCGCTGGCCGGGCTGGTGGCGATCTGCGCGGGCTCGGACGTGGTGCATCCGGTGGGCGGATTCGTCATCGGCGCGGTGGCCGGGTTGATCTTCACGAAGCTGTTCGCCGTCACGCAGAATCGCTGGAAGATCGACGACGTGCTCGGGGTGTGGCCGCTGCACGGCCTGTGCGGTGCGTGGGGCGGGATCGCCTGCGGCATCTTCGGCAGCAAGGCGCTCGGCGGACTGGGCGGCGTGTCCTTCATGGCGCAGCTCACCGGCACGCTGCTCGGCATCGGCGTCGCGGTCGCCGGCGGATTGATCGTCTATGGCGGCATCAAGGCGATCTCCGGGCTGCGCCTGGGCGAGGAGGAGGAGTTCAACGGCGCCGACATCTCGATTCACCAGATCTCGGCGACGCCGGAGCGGGAGTCGGGGCGGCGAAGCGGGATGGCGTAGGCGGGAAGCCCTCGCCCGCGCGGGTTTTGTCTTTCGAAGATCTCGGCCTTTCGGCAAGATGCACGCCGAAAGGCCGAGACCATGGAAAGTCAAGCGCGCTGCAGTGTATCGCGCAGCCGCACAGCGCTCCGTTAGGTCCTAAGCCGCAATCTCCGCGACGTGAAATTCCTGCCGCCCGGCGGCGCGATCGGCGAACCAGTAGCGCAGCGTCATGGCGACCGTGCGAAAGGCGATGTCCTTCCACGGGATCTCGCCCTCGTCGTAGAAATGAATTTCCAGGGTTTCAGCGCCCGGCTTCGCGTCGAGGTCGAGGATGCGCGCGAGAAAGAAGACGTGCACCTGGTTGACGCGCGGCACGGAAATCATCGAGAACGCGGCGCCGAGCTCGACGCGGGCGCCGGCTTCCTCGAGCGTCTCGCGCAGCGCGCCCTGGCCGACGGACTCGGCGTTCTCCATGAATCCCGCCGGCAAGGTCCAGTAGCCGTAGCGGGGCTCGATCGCGCGGCGGCAGAGGAGCACCCGGCCATCCTGCTCCGGCACGCAGCCGACGACCAGCCGCGGATTCTGGTAATGGATTTCGCCGCACGCGTCGCAGACGTAGCGCGGCAGGCTGTCGCCCGGCGGTACCCGATGCACGACGGGCGCCGCGCAGTGGGCGCAGAACTTCATGCGGCGAGGGCCTGCGGCAGCTCGCCGAGGCCGCGCAGCAGGCCGTCGGGCCGGGCATCGAGCCGATCCAGCGGCGCGCCGGCACGGTTGATCCACCACGCCCGAAAGCCGAAGGATTTCGCGCCGAGCGCATCCCAGCCGTTGGAGGACACGAAGCCGATGTCCGTCGCGGCGACCCCGAGACGCCGCACGGCGAGCGCGTACACCTCGGGCGCCGGCTTGTAGACGGCGAGCTCGTCGACGCTCAATACGGCGTCGAAACGCAGGCCGTGGTGCGCGACGAGCGGCTCGATCATGTCCGGCGACCCGTTGGTGAGGATCGCGAGCTTGCGCCCGGGCCGCAGGCGCACGAGCGCGTCCGCGACATCGGGGTAGGTCGCGAGCCGGCGGTATTCCGCCATCAGCGCGTCGGCCTGTTCGGCGCCGCACGCGAGGCCGAGCGCCTCGCAGGCATAGCGCAGCGCATCCAGCGTGACTTGCGAGAACGGCACGTAGCGCCGCATGAGGCTGCGCTGCCAGGTCCACTCGAGCTGCTTGGCGCGCCAGAGTTGCGAGAGCGCCGCGCCACGACCGGGCCAGAACGCGTCGCAGCGCTGCACGACGGCGTGAACGTCGAACAGCGTGCCGTAGGCGTCGAACACCAGGGCTGAGGGAGTCGTCATGGTTGCCGATGGTAAACTCGCCCGGCCAAAAAAGGGAGACGCGACGCGGGGTCATGATCGACCGCTACGACGAGCTCTATCGCAGCTGGCGCTGGGACGTGCCGGCGCGCCTCAACCTCGCCCGCGCATGCTGCGGGCGCTGGGCCGAAGACCGCTCGCGCTTCGCGCTGTACTGGGAGGACGAGTCCGGCGCGCGCGCGGCGTTCACCTTCTGGGACATCCAGCGCGAAGCCAACCGCCTGTCGAACGCGCTCGCCGCGCTTGGCGTGCAGCGCGGCGACCGCGTCGCCCTCATCCTGCCGCAGCGGCCCGAGACGGCGATCGCCTACATGGCGATCTTCCAGATGGGCGCCATCGCGCTGCCGCTCAGTCACCTGTTCGGTCCCGACGCGCTCGAGTACCGCATGAACCACGCCGGGGCGAGCGTGGCGATCGTCGAGCCGACGACGCTGCCGAACCTGCATGCGGTGCGCGAACGCCTGACGACGCTGCGTCATGTCATCGGCGTCGCCGGGGCGCGGGAGTCGGGCGTGCTGGACTGGGAGGCGCTGCTGCAGAAGGCGTCGAGCCGCTTCACGGCAGCCGACACGGGCGCGGACGACCCCGCCCTCGTCATCTACACGAGCGGCACGACCGGCGCGCCGAAGGGCGCGCTGCAGGCGCATCGGCTGATCCTCGGCAACCTTCCGGGATTCGTCTACTCGCACGACTTCTTCCCGCAGAAGGGCGACGTCTTCTGGTCGCCCGCCGACTGGGCGTGGGCGGGCGGGCTGTTCGACGCGCTGCTGCCGAGCTGGTATTTCGGCATGCCGATCCTCGGCTATCGCGGCCGGTTCGACGCGGAGCGCGCCTACGACCTCGCCGAGCGCTATGGCGTGCGCAACAGCTTCCTGTTTCCGACGGCGCTCAAGCTGATGATGAAGGCGGTGCCGGCGCCGCGGGCGCGCTACGACCTCGCCTTCCGCTCGATCATGAGCGCGGGCGAGTCGGTGGGCGTCACCGTCATCGAGTGGGCGCGCGAGCAGCTCGGCGTGACGATCAACGAGATGTTCGGGCAGACCGAGATCAACTACGTCGTCGGCAACTGCCAGGCCGCCTGGCCGGTGAAGCCGGGCGCCATCGGCCGCGCCTATCCGGGCCACCGGGTCGCCGTCATCGACGCGCAGGGCAACGAATTGCCGCGCGGCGAGCTGGGCGAGATCGCCGTCAACCGCCGCTGCCGCGACCAGGACGATCCGGTGTTCTTCCTCGGCTACTGGAACAACCCGCAGGCGACGGCGGAGAAGTTCGTCGGCGACTGGGGCTGCACCGGCGATCAGGGCCGCATGGACGACGACGGCACGATCTGGTACCAGGGGCGCTCGGATGACGTGATCAAGAGCGCGGGCTACCGGATCGGTCCCGCCGAAATCGAGAACTGCCTCGTGCGCCATCCCGCGGTCGCCAATGCCGCGGTCATCGGCAAGCCCGACGAGACGCGCGGCCACCGCATCAAGGCGTTCGTCGTCCTGCAGCCCGGCGAGGTCCCGTCGCAGGCGCTGATCGACGACATCCAGCGGCACGTGCGCGGGCGGCTCGCGCCCTACGANNGCGATCAGCATCTTGCCGTCCGCCTCGACCGCCACGTCGCCGTGCTGGTTGGTGCACACGCCGCGCAGCGTGACGATGCCGCCGCGGTGCTTCGGCTTGTCGGCCTTGGCGACGATCGTCCAGCGCGTGGTGAGGGTGTCGCCGGGCCGCACCGGCGCCTTGAAGCGGCAGGCGTGCTCGAGATAGGCGATCGCCGTGCCGGCGAAATACATGCCGGCGGGCGAGGCGACGAGCGCGCTGGTGAACGGACCGTGCAGCACGCGTCCGCCGAAGAGCGAGCGGCTCGCGAACTGCTCGTCCACGTGCAGCGGATTGAAATCGCCGAACATCCCCGCGCCGAGCACGAGGTGCGCCTCGGTCACCGTCAGGCTCTGGCCGAACGTGTCGCCCACCGCCACCTCGTCGTACCACTTGCCGTGGAATACCACCATGCAAACCTCCTTCGGCTAGAATCATCGCACCTTTAGAGGAGGACGCCATGAAACGACTTTCCGCGCTGCTGCTTTCCGCCGCGTTGCTGCCGCTGGCCGCGCAGGCTCAGTTTCCCGACCGGCCGATCAAGCTGGTCGTGCCCTGGGCCGCGGGCGGCGACACCGACAACATCTTCCGGCCGTTCGCGCCGCTGTTCCAGAAGCACCTCGGCCAGACGGTGGTCATCGCGAACGTCGGCGGGGCCTCGGGCACGAAGGGCGCGAAGGAAGTGAAGGAATCGCCCGCGGACGGCTACACGCTGCTCGGCGTCCACGATTTCATCCATTCGACGTACTACACCGGCGTGGCGGACGTGAAGTACCAGGACTTCGAGCCCGTGTGCCTGGTGTCCTCGACGGCGTCGGTGCTGACGGCGAGCCCGAAGACGCCGTGGAATGACTGGAAGGGGCTTGCGGCNNCTGATCGAGAAGGCCGCGGGCATCAAGTTCAAGTACGTGTCCTACGACGGCCTCGCGCCGCGCATGAACGCCATCCTCGGCGGCCACATCGACCTGACCGATTCGAACATGACCCAGAAGGGCAAGGTCGAGGCGGGGCAGCTCAAGTTCATCGCCATCGGTACGGAGAAGCGCAGCGCGGAAATGCCCAACGTGCCGACGCTGAAGGAACTCGGCGTCAACGTCGTGTATGACGTGAATCGCGGCCTCATCGCGCCCAAGGGCACGCCCGACGCGGTGCTGGCGAAGCTCGAATCGAGCTGCGCGGCCGCGGCCAAGGAGCCCGCGTTCGCCGAGGCGATGAAGAAGCAGGCCACCGACGTGCGGTTCCTCGATCGCAAGGCGTACGCGGCGTGGCTCAAGCAGAACGACGACCTGAACCGCGAGCTGGCGAAGGATCTCGGGCTGCTGAAGCGCTGATGCTGTCGCGGGACGGCTGGGGGGGGCTCGTCGCGCTCGCGGCGAGCCTTCTTCTTTTCGGGTTGACGCTCGACCTGAAGGATAACCCGCTCGTCCCGATCGGCCCCGGCTTCTATCCGCGCATCGTGCTGGCGATCAGCGCGGTGCTTGCCGCGGCGGTGGTTCTCGCCGACTGGCGGGATCGCGGACGGCGGCGCGCCGCCGAGACGGCGAACTACCGGCTCGTCGCCGCGATGTTCGCGATCTTCACGCTGTACGTCGGCGCGCTGCCTTACCTCGGCTTTCGCGTCGCCACGTTCGTCTACGTGGCGGCGACCAACCTGCTGCTCGATCCGCCGCGCGGCGCGAAGGGATGGCTGCGTGCGGCCGCCGTCGCGCTCGTGACGACGGCCGTGGTGTACGTCGTCTTCGAGCACTATCTGACGGTGCTGATGCCGCGCGGCCGCTGGACGGGGTTCTAGGCGATGTACGACCTGCTGTTCAGCGCGATGGTCAACGTGGCGCAGGTCAAGTACCTGCTGCCGCTGTTCCTCGGCACGCTCGCCGGCATCGTCGGCGGGGCGCTGCCGGGCGTGACGATCACGATGACGATCATCGTCGTGCTGCCGTTCACCTTCGGGCTCGATCCGCTGCAGGGGCTCGCGGCGATGACCGGCGTCTACGTCGGCGGCTCGGCCGGCGGCCTGGTGACCGCGGTGCTGCTGGGCATCCCGGGCACGCCCTCCGCGATCGC
>DKBI01000062.1 GCA_002451175.1 Betaproteobacteria bacterium UBA6904 | reverse complement strand
GCGGCGATCGAGCAGAATCATGACGCGCGCGGCATCGCATTCCCCAGACCCATGGCGCCGTTCGAAGCCTGCCTCGTGCCCATTGGCTACCACAAGAGCCCGCTCGTGCGAGAAACCGCAGATCGGCTCTACGCCGAGTTCCAGGCGGCGGGGATCGAGGTGCTGCTCGAGGATCGCAATGAACGCCCCGGCGTGCTGTTCGCCGACATGGATCTCATCGGCATCCCGCACCGTCTGGTGATTTCGGAGCGGGGCTTGGGCAGTGGCGAGGCGGAGTACAAGGGCCGGCGCGATGCGGGTCCGGCGGCCGTGCCGCTGGAGTCGTGCCTGGCTTACCTCAAGGAGCGCCTTTCCGCCGTATGAAGCGGCTGCTCGTGCTCGCCGCGCTCGCGTTTCCGCTGCACGGGTATGCGGGCGCACAGGCGTACGAGCCGCTTGCCGCCAGCGTCGTAGCGAATCTCTCCGCCGGGGTCGCGGACCGCGCGCCGCCCGTCTTCAATTTCCGGCGCGCCGAGGACGCGCACCGCTGGCTGCACGCGATGTCCGAGCGGCTGCGGCCTCGTGTTCCGGATCGCAAGCTGCGCAACGAAATCCTCAAGACCGTGCAGCACGAAGCGACGCGGGCGGGGCTGGATCCGCAACTGGTACTCGGGCTCATCGAGGTCGAGTCGGGGTTCAGGAAATACGCGACCTCGCTCGCCGGCGCACGCGGCTACATGCAGGTCATGCCGTTCTGGACCAAGCTGCTGCAACAGCCGCGTGACAATCTGTACAGTCTGCGCACCAACCTGCGCTACGGCTGCCTGATCCTGCGCCACTATCTCGACATCGAAAACGGCGACTTCTTCCGCGCGCTGGGCCGCTACAACGGCAGCCTCGGCAAGCCCGAATATCCGAACGCCGTGAAGGCGGCCTGGATGGGCCGCTGGAAATACGACGGCGCGACGAACTGAGATGCTGCGCGCGCTGCGGCCGACGCCGCGCCTGCGGAACTGGTTCTACGGCTTCTCCCCTCCGGAGCAGGGCGGCGTGCTGCTCAGGCACCGGCGCGTGTACATCGTGCCGGCGCGCCAGGGCTGGGTGTTCGCTGCCATGGCAGCCGTACTGCTCATGGGCTCGATCAATTACGCACTGGCGCTCGGCTTTGCCTTGACCTTCGCGCTGGCAGGCCTCGGCCTCGCGGCCATGGTGCAGACCGCCCGCAACCTGGCCCTGCTGACGGTCAGCGCGGGCCGCGCCGAACCGGTGTTCGCCGGCGAAGCCGCCCGTTTCCGCCTCTTCCTCGACAACCGTTCCGCCTTCGAGCGTCCCGCAGTGCTCGTGCGCCAGATCGCCTCCGGCGCGCAGACGGTGATCAACGTGCCTCGCGAGGGCGCCGCGGAGGCGACGCTCGCGGTACCCGCCGCGCGGCGTGGTCGGCTGCCCCTGGGCCGGGTTCTGCTCGAAACCCGCTTCCCGCTTGGCCTATTCCGTGCGTGGAGTTATTTCGAGCCGGACAGCACCTGCATCGTCTATCCGCGGCCCGAGCGCAGCCCGCTGCCCCCGGTGGCGCCGCAAGCCCAACAAGGAACGCTGCGTGCCATCGCGCACGGCGTGGACGATTTTTCCGGGCTTCGCGCCTATCACCGCTCGGACTCGCCGCGGCACGTCGCCTGGAAGACCTATGCGCGCAGCGGGGAGCTGCTGACGAAGCAGTTCTCCGGAGAAGCCGCAGCGGAGCTGTGGCTCGACTGGGCGCAGCTGCCCGCGGCACTCGACCCGGAGACACGCCTGTCGCGCTTGACCGGATGGGTGCTCGACGCCGAGCGGCAAGGGGTACGCTACGGCCTGCGCCTGCCCGCGCAGGAGGTTGCTCCGGCGCGCGGAGACGCGCATCGCGCAGCGTGCCTCCAGACGCTCGCGCTCTTCGGGGAATCATGAGCGCATCCGCGCTCGCCGCGCATCCACTGCTCCCCGAATCGCGGCTCGTGCGCGAGCGGGATCTCGCGGGACTCGTTCTGGCGTTGCTGCTGACGGCCGGGCCGCATGCCCTGCGCGCCCCCGGATGGCTAGTCGTGCTGACGCTCCTGCTTTACGCCTGGCGCGCCGTCATTCTCGTCAATCGCTGGGAGCTGCCGCGGCGCGGATTCATCCTGCTCATTGCCGCGGCGGCGTTGTTCGGCGTATGGCTCGAGTACCGCATGATTTTCGGTCGCGCGCCCGGCATCGTGCTGCTGATGTTCTTTTCGGGGCTGAAGCTCCTCGAAACCCGGACCCACCGCGATGCCGCCATCGTTGCTTTCCTGTGCTGTTTCCTGGCGATCACCAACTTCCTTTACTCGCAGAGCATCCCCGTTGCGCTGCTCATGATCGCCGCGCTCTACGTCGTGACGGTCACGCTGGTCGGCTGCAATGCGCCGGGCCGGCCGCTGCGCGCCGACCTGCGCACCGGTGGGTCGCTGCTGATTCAGGCAGCGCCCGCGGCGCTGGCGCTGTTCCTGCTCTTTCCGAGAGTGGAAGGACCGGCCTGGGGCCTGCCACGGGATTCGCGCGTCGCCATCACCGGTCTTTCCGACACGATGACGCCCGGGGCCGTGTCCGAGCTGGCGCGCTCCGACGCACTCGCGTTTCGCGCCGATTTTTCCGGCCCGCTCCCGGCGCCCCGACAGCGCTACTGGCGCGGCCCCGTGCTGTGGGACTTCGACGGGCGCACCTGGCACGCCGGCGCGCCCCTGCTGCGGCGCGCGCCGGAGGTGCCGCTGGGCGGGCAGACGTACCGCTACAGCGTCGTGCTCGAGCCGCAACAGAATCGCTGGCTGTTCGCCCTGGAATCGGCAGCGTTGCTGCCACCCGGCGCGCGTCTCACCGCGGATCGCCAGCTGCTCGCCGAACAGGTGATTCGCTCCCGCCAACGGTACGAGATGACGTCGGTCGCGGATGCCAACCTCGACGCCGATGAGCATCCCGGACTGCTGCAGCGCGCCCTGGAACTGCCGCAGGGTTCGAATCCGCGGGCGCTGGCGCTCGCGTCGGCGTGGCGGCGCGACGCCGCCAGCGCCAACGAAATCCTTCTTCGGGGTGTCGAACACTTCCGCGCCGGCGGGTTCCGTTACACCCTCGAGCCGGCGCTGCTCGGCAGGGACTCGGTGGACGAGTTTCTGTTTGCGACCCGCGAAGGATTCTGCGAACACTTTGCGTCCGCGTTCGCGTTCCTGATGCGCGCCGCAGGGGTGCCGTCCCGGGTCGTTACCGGATATCTGGGCGGCGATCCAAATCCCGTGGACGGCATCCTCACGCTGCGGCAGTCCGACGCCCACGCCTGGGTGGAAGTGCATTTGCCGGATCGGGGCTGGGTGCGTGTGGATCCCACGGCTGCCGCGATTCCCGGCCGGCTGGACTTCGGCCTGGCGCGCGCCGTGCCGCAGGGGGCGGCGCTGCCGTTGCTGATGCGCCCGCAGTTCGAATGGCTGCGCAGCATGCGCCATCGCTGGGATGCAATCGCTTACCAATGGAACCTGCGCGTGCTCGGCTACAACACGCGACGGCAGCAGGAACTCATGTCGTGGCTGGGCATGCCGAGCGCCGACTGGCAGGTGCTCGTCGCCGCGCTGGCCGCCGCGCTTGGGTCGCTCGCGCTGGCTCTGCTTGCATGGTCACTGCGCCGTACGGGGCGGGCGGATGCCGTCGAGCGCATCTGGCGCCAATATTGCGCCCGGCTGGCCAGACTGGGGGTCGTGCGCGCGCCGCACGAAGGGCCGGTCGATTTCACCGACCGGGCGGCGCGACGCTGGCCGCTGGCTGACGAGCGCATCCGTCGCATCGGCTCGCTGTACATCGACCTGCGCTACGGCAAGGGTGACGGGCCGGAGGCGCTGAGCGAACTCTCGGCCCGCGTGCGCGGGCTCAAACTCGCGTGAAGCGCTCGCTCTCCCTCGCGATCCTCCTGTCGGCGTTTGCAGCCACAGCGTGGCCGGCGCCGCGCGCACCCTATGCCGCGCGCGAGGACGTGCGCGCATTCGTGCAGGAGCTGGTCGAGCGCCATCAGTTCGTCAAGGAGGAGCTCCAATACGTGTTTTCTCGCGCACGCCGCGAGCCGGCGATTCTGCGCGCGATCGAACCCCGCGCTCGCCAGGAAAGGCAGCCTTGGGGCGCGTACCGCACGCTCTTCGTCAACGACCGCCACATTGCGCACGGGGTCGAATTCTGGCGCGCGAACCGGGCTGCGCTTGCGCGCGCGGAGCAGGCCTACGGCGTGCCGGCCGAGGTCATCGTAGCCATCATCGGCGTCGAGACGTTCTACGGGCGCAACACCGGCCGCTGGCGTACCGTCGATGCGCTCAGCACCCTCGCCTTCGACTACCCGCCGCGCGCCGCGTTCTTCCGTGAGGAATTGATTCAGTTCCTGGTTTTCGCACGCAACGCGGGAATCGACGTGTTCTCCGTGCGCGGGTCGTTCGCCGGCGCAATCGGCATCCCCCAGTTCATGCCGGGAAGCCTGATGCGATACGCCGTCGACTTCGACGGCGACGGTACGATCGACCTGCGCGCGAGCGCCGCCGATGCCGTGGGCAGTGTCGGCCATTTCCTCCAGCAGCACGGTTGGCAGCCCGGGGCGCCGGTGCTTGCGCCCGTAACCGTCAGCGGTGAGGCTTTCCTCGCCTTCGTGGACGGCGGCGTGGAACCGAAGCACACGGTGGCGGCACTCGCCGCCGCGGGCGCCATGGCCCCGGAGCTGCCGCCAGAGGCGCGCGCCGTGCTCCTCGCGCTGGAGAACGGCCGCGAGGAGGCCCCTGAATACCGGATCGGCCTGCCGAATTTCTACGTACTGACGCGGTACAACCGCTCGACCTACTACGCCTGTGCGGTGATGGACCTCGCCGCGTCGCTGCGCGCCGCGCTTCAGCCCGAAGGCAGGTAGCGCGCCGGGTCCACCGGGCGGCCCGACTTGCGAATCTCGAAGTGCAGCTTCGGCGTGTCGCTGTCGGTCTCGCCGAGTTCGGCGATCTTCTGTCCGCGCGTCACCGTCTGCCCTTCTTTCACGAGAATCTCGCGGTTGTGGGCGTACACGCTCTGGAAGTTGTTGTCGTGCCGGATGACGATCAGCTTGCCCAGGCCGCGAATCCCGCTGCCCGTATAGATCACGCGCCCGCCAGCCGCCGCGATCACCGCGTCGCCGGACTTGCCGGCGATGTCGATCCCCTTGTTGTTCGGCTCGGAGAACCCGGCGATCACCCGACCCTTGGCGGGCCACAGGAACTCGAGCGATTCGGGATCCTTGGCCTCCGGCTTCTGCGCTTCGGGCTTCGGCGCCTCCGGCTTCGGCGGTTCCGGTTTCGGCGCGACCGTTGCCGTCACTGGCGGCGTCGGGGCTGCCGGAGCCGCCGGCTTGGGCGCCGGGGCGGCGACCGCGCCGTCGCCCTTCGACAGCAGCGCCAGATTCTGCTCCGAGTACGGCAGTCGCACAGCCTTGGGCGAGTCCTTCATGCCGGCGTCCGCGACCGGAGGCGCTGACGCCGGGCGGTCCAAGGGCCTCGATTCCACGGCGCCCGCGCCGCGCGCGGCGCCGATGGAAACACCCGAGCCCGCGACGGGCGCAGCCGCGCGATTCCCCGACTCGGAAACTTGCAGAGCCTGGCCGACGCGAAGCTTCGAGGGATCCTCGATCCGGTTCCACCGCGCGAGGTCGCGATAGTCGACACCCAGCTCGAGCGCGATGCTGTAGAGCGTATCTCCCCGCTTCACGACGTAGGTTCCCACTTGCGGCGCAGTGGGACGGACCGGCTGTGCGACCGGCGGCTTCGGCGCCGGCGCGGGAGCGCCGCGGCGCTCGTCCACCGGCGCGGGCGCCCGCGAGGCGCAGCCGGCCACGAGGATCAGGAGAACCACACGCACCCAAGTCGTCATCAGATCTTCCCCGTACGGAGCGGGACGAAGCGCACCGGATCGAGCACCGTCTCCGAAAAGCCACGCGAACTGCGCTCGATGAGGACCATCCTCTGCGCATGCGCCGCAGCCGATGCGCCCGCGTCGCGCAGCGGNNAAGTCCGAGGTGTCCATCGCCGTGCACCAGCCGCAGATTGTGCACCCGGAGGGCCCGCAGATTCGCACGCGCCCGTTCGTGCAGCTCCCGGATGCGCTCGATCGAGTAGACCTCGCCGGCGAGCGCCGCGAGAACCGCGGCCTGATAGCCGCATCCGGTGCCGATTTCCAGCACCTTGCCGAGCGCGCGTCCGCGCATGAGCTCCTCGATCATCCTCGCGACGACGAACGGCTGGGAGATCGTCTGCCCGAAATTGATCGGCAGCGACGTATCCTCGTAGGCGCGATGCGCCAGCGCATCGTCGACGAACAGGTGGCGTGGCACCGCCCCCATCGCCGCAAGCACGCGCTCGTTCACGATTCCCTGCCCGCGCAGCCGCTCGACCATGCGCGCGCGCGTGCGCTCCGAGGTCATCCCGATGCCGGCGACATGCGCGCGTCCGCTGCTCATCGCACCAGCCAATCCCGGACCCGGTCGAGCTGATCGCGGTGCGTCAGGTCGATCTGCAGTGGCGTGACGGAGACCCGGCGGCTCTCCACAGCATGGAAATCCGTGCCGGCGCCGCTGTCCTGCGCGGGACCCGCAGCGCCGACCCAATAGGCGCTCTCACCCCGTGGCGTCTCGATCTTCACCACCGGCTCGGCCTTGTGCCGC
>DKBI01000165.1 GCA_002451175.1 Betaproteobacteria bacterium UBA6904 | reverse complement strand
CCACCGCGTGCGCAACGACGCCGATGCGGTCCTCATCCTCGGCTCGCGCGTCGGCGAGACCGACTGGTGGGGCAAGCCGCCTTACTGGCGCAAGCCCGCCGAGCAGAAGACGGTGCAGGTGGATCTCGATGGCGAGGCGATCGGACAGCACAAACCCGTGGCGCTCGGCGTGCTCGCGGACGTCCGGGAATTTCTCTCCCTGCTCGCCGCGGAACTCGAGCGGCGCGGCCCCGGAGATCTCACGCCACGGCGCGCGGCGCTCGCCCGTTACGCGTCGGCCATCGGGCGCGACCGGGAGCGCTGGGACCGGGCGCTCGAAGAGCGCCAGTCGCCGATGAATCCGGCGCACGTCGCCGTCGCCTGCGGCGAGGTGTTTCCGAAGGACGCCGTCGTGGTCGCCGACGGCGGCAATGCCGCGGTCTGGGCGATGTTCTACTCGAAGGTCCGCGTCCCCAATACGCTGGTGTCGACGTTCAAGTTCGGCATGCTCGGCGCCGGCGTCGCGCAGGCGCTCGGGGCCGCCGTGGCACGGCCGGACAAGCGCGTCGTGTGCATCATCGGCGACGGCGCGATGGGCTTTCATCCGCAGGAAATCGAGACCGCGATCCGCAACCAGCTGCCGGTGGTCTATGTCGTGCTCTGCGACCGGCAGTGGGGCATGGTGAAGATGAACCAGCAATTCATGCTGCGGCCGTGGAAGACGCTCGTCATGAAGTCGCTCGGCCCCGAGGAAACGATCAAGGCCGATCTGGGCGAGATCGCCTTCGACAAGCTGGCGCAGGCGATGGGCGCGCACGGCGAGCGGGTGGCCGATCCCGCGCTGCTGCGCGGCGCGCTCGAGCGCGCGCGCGATGCGGGGCGCTGCGCGGTGGTGCACGTGGACGTCGACCCGGTGAAGCACATGTGGGCGCCGGGCCTCATTCACTTCAAGAAGATGCACGAGGAACCCTCGGGTCGCTAGCGCCGTGACGGACATCGACCTCGTCCGGCTGAACTTCAATCCGCAGTCGCTCGGGCTGCTCAACGGCATCCTCGGGCTGGTGATGTTCGGCGTCGCGCTGGACCTCAAGCTCGCCGACTTCCGCGGCGTCGTCACGCTGCCGAAGGCGACGCTCATCGGCATGCTCGGCCAGTTCGTGCTGCTGCCGGCGTTCACCTTCCTGCTCGTGCTCGCGATCCAGCCGGCGCCGAGCATCGCGCTCGGCATGCTCCTGGTTGCCGCCTGCCCGGGCGGCAACGTCTCGAACTTCCTCACCCACCATGCGCGCGGCAACACGCCGCTCTCGGTGACGATGACCGCGATTTCGACGCTCGTGGCGATCGTCATGACGCCGCTCAACCTCTCGCTTTGGGGCGGACTGCATCCGGCGGGGGCGCAGATCCTGCGCGAGGTGGCGCTCAACCCGCTCGAGATGGTGGTCGCGGTGCTGCTGCTGCTCGGCGTGCCGATGGCCGCGGGCCTGTTCGTCTCGCACCGACTGCCGCGGATCGCGGAGCGGCTGCGCAGGCCCATGCGCTGGTTCGGCCTGATCGCGCTGGGCCTCTTCGTCGTCGGCGCGCTCGCCGCGAACTGGCGCTACTTCCTGGATTACGTCGGCTACGTCGTGTTCGCGGTGTTACTGCACAACGCGCTGGCGCTCGCGACCGGCTACTGGGCGGCGCGCTTCGCGGGGCTGCCGGAGCGCGACCGGCGCGCGGTGTCCATCGAGGTCGGCATTCAGAATTCGGGGCTGGGCCTCATCCTGATCTTCAACTTCTTCGACGGCCTCGGCGGGATGGCGATCGTCACGGCCTGGTGGGGGGTGTGGCACCTGATCTCCGGGCTTTCGGTCGCGACGTGGTGGTCGCGGCGGCCGCCCGCCGCCGCGTGAGCGTGCTCGTCACGGGAGCGGGCGGCTACATCGGTGCCCAACTGGTGAAGGCGCTGGCGGCCCGCGGCGGCACATCCGTCATCGCGCTCGACGTGAACGACATCGAACCGGCGCGGCGCCTCGACGGGGTGCGCTACGTTAAGGCCGACGTCTGCGGACCTGAAACCGCAGCGCTGGTTCGCGAGGCGCGCCCCGACGCGGTCGTGCACCTCGCCGCCGTGGTCACGCCGCCGCCCGGAATGTCGCGCGCCGAGCTGCATCGCATCGACGTGCTGGGCACGCAGAACGTCCTCGAGGCGTGCGTCGCCGCGCAGGCCGGCCGCGTCGTCATCACGTCGAGCGGCGCGGCGTACGGCTACCATGCGGACAATCCGACGGCGATCGACGAGGACTGGCCGATCCGCGGCAATCCCGAGTTCGCCTACTCGGATCACAAGCGCCAGGTCGAGGAGATGCTGGCCGCGCGCCGCGCGTCGCACCCGTCGCTCGCGCAGTTCGTGTTCCGGGTCTGCACGGTGATCGGCGCGGGGACGCGCAACCAGATCACCGCGCTCTTCGAGAAACCGCGCCTGCTGGCGATCCGCGGCGCGGCGAGCCCGTTCAGCTTCGTTTGGGACGGCGACGTCGTGGCGTGCCTCGCGAGGGCGATCGCGAGCGACCGCCCCGGGATCTACAACCTCGCGGGCGATGGCGCGCTGACGGTCCAGGAGATCGCGCAGCGGCTCGGCAAACCCTGCCTCGAGCTGCCCGCCGGACTGCTGCGGGGCGTGCTCGCCGTGCTCCGCCCCCTCGGGCTGACGCGCTACGGACCGGAGCAGGTGAATTTCCTCCGCTACCGGCCGGTGCTCGACAACCGCCGCCTGAAAACCGTGTTCGGCTTCACGCCGCGCTGCAGCTCGCGCGAGGCCTTCGAGCATTGGGCGCTCGCCCATGGCGCGGCGTGAGCTGAACGGCCAGGTCGTCGCGATCACCGGCGCTTCGGGCGGCCTCGGGCGCGCGCTCGCGCGCGCCTTCCTGCGCCGCGGGGCGCGCGTCGCGGCGCTCGACGTGAACGAGGCGGCGTTCGCCGAGCTGCAAGCGCAAGGCGCCCTCACGCTCCGTTGCGACATTACCCAAGCGGAGGCCTGCCGCGCCGCCGTGGCGGCGATCGTCGAGCGGCTCGGCGCGCTCGACGTGCTCGTCAACAACGCGGGCTTGAGCCATCGCAGCCTCGTGGCCGCCACCGATCCCGCGGTGCTGCGCAGCGTGATGGAGGTGAATTTCTTCGGCTCGCTCAACGCCACGCAGGCCGCGCTGCATGCGCTGGCCGCGCGCCGCGGCGCCATCGTCACCGTATCCAGCGTCGCCGGTTTCGCGCCGCTCGTGGCGCGCGCCGGGTACGCGTCGAGCAAACACGCCCTCCACGGTCTGTTCGATACCTTGCGCGCGGAGCTCGAGGCCGAGGGGATCGAGGTGCTGATCGCCTGCCCGAGCTTCATCGCCACCGGCATCGGGCGCGTCCATCTGGGCGCGGACGGAGGGCTCGCCCGGGGCCCGCGGACCATCGTCGGCGGCGAGCTCGATCCCGACGACGTGGCCGAGCGCATCGTGCGCGCCCTGGAGCGCGGCAAACGCCTGCTGCTCGTCGGCCGCATCGCCTGGCAAGCCTATTGGCTTAGCCGTTTCGCGCCGGGACTCTACGCGCGCATCATGGCGCGGCGCATGCGCGCCGAGTTGCAGCAGCGCTAGCGGCGCTTCAGGCGGTGAAGATCGAGGCGATCGTGCCCTGGATCGCCCGTGCCGCCGCGCGCGGGTCCGCGGCATCGCGCACCGGGCGCCCCACGACGATGTGGTCCGCGCCGTTGGCGAAGGCCTGCGCGACGTCGACCGTGCGCTTCTGGTCATCCGCCGGGCGCCCCGTCACGGGCCGGATGCCCGGCGTGACGATCAGCAGCCGATCGCCGAATTCCCGCTTCAGCACCGGTGCCTCGAGCCCGGAGGCGATCACCCCGTCGCATCCCGCGTCGAGCGCGTAGCGCGCGCGCGCAAGCACGAGGTCCTGCACCTCGCCGCCGTAACCCATCGCCTGGAGATCGGCGGGTCCCAGGCTCGTGAGCACGGTCACGGCGAGCACCTTCATGTCGCCCTTCTCCCGTGCCGCGGCCTCGAGAATGGCGCGATCGCCGTGCACCGTGAGGAAGCGCGCGCCGCAGCCCCGCAGGTTCGCCACCGCGCGCCGCACCGTTTCCGGAATGTCGTACAGCTTCAGGTCGGCAAACACGTGGCGCCCCTGTACGCGCAGCCACTGCAGCAGCTCGAAATAGCCGCCGGACGTGAACAGTTCCAGACCGATCTTGTAGAACGTCACCGCGTCGCCGAGTCGCTCGGCGAGGGCGCGCGCCTCAGCCGCAGTGGGCACGTCGAGCGCGACGATGAGGCGGTCCTGGCGTGCGATCACGGTCATGAGTTCTCCTGGGCCGGTATGATACCCGCGCCATGAGCGAGATCCTCGTCCTGTACTACAGCGCCGGCGGCTCGGTGCGCCAGCTTGCCGAGCTGATTGCCGAGGGCGTCGAACACGTGCCCGGCGCCGAGGCGCGCCTGCGCACGGTGCCGCGCGTCGCCCCGGTCACCGAAACCGCCGCGCCCGCGATTCCGCCTGCCGGCGCGCCCTATTGCGAACTGCGCGACCTCGAACGCTGCGCCGGTCTCGCCTTGGGCAGTCCCGCGCGCTTCGGCAACATGGCGGCGCCGATGAAGGCGTTCCTCGAGCTCACCACGCCGCAGTGGATCAAGGGCTCGCTGGCGGGCAAGCCCGCCTGCGTATTCACCTCGTCGGCGAGCCTGCACGGCGGGCAGGAATCCGCGCTCGTCTCCATGATGCTGCCGCTGCTGCATCACGGCATGGTGATCGTCGGCCTGCCCTACACCAACCCGGAGCTGAACGCGACGCGCAGCGGCGGCACGCCCTACGGCGCGAGCCACTTCGCGGGAACTGCGAACGACCTGCCGGTCACCGACGACGAGCGCCGGCTCTGCGTCGCGCAGGGGCGTCGTCTCGCCGAGATCGCGCTCAAACTGGCGCGCTAGCGATCTCGCCCTCGATCGCGAAGGCGCGCCGCGTGAATTCGATCGCCGCCGCCGGGTCGAAGCGCTTGCACGTGAAGAGAAAGATCGAGACAAACCGCCGGCCGGTCCAGACGTACGCCGAAATACCGGAGTCCACGAGGGGCAGGAAGGCGTCGAAACCCTGATTCGCCGCGCTGCCCTCCGCGCCCGGCGAGAAGATCGCGGCCTCCCCGTAGGCGCGCAGCCCGAGATGCGCGGCGAGCCCGGTCAGGTAATCCGCCAGCGACCCGCGCGTCACCTCGGCACTGTAGTAGCCTTCGATCAGCAACCGCTGGCGAAAAATATCCGGTGCGAGGTCCTTCATTGATCCGACTCGTTCAGCTGACCGCTTCCGTCACGCTCGTCGCACTCATCGTGCTGTGCCTGGCCTGGGAACTGTGGCTTGCGCCGCTCCGCCCGGGGGGCTCGCTCCTGGCGCTCAAGGCCGCGCCGCTCGCCCTGGCCCTGCCCGGGATTGTCGCCGGACGGCGGTACACATTCCAGTGGTCCAGCATGCTGATCCTCGCCTGGTTCGCGGAGGGCGTGATGCGCGCCTGGAGCGAACGGGGCGCATCGCAGTGGCTGGCGGCGGTTGAAATCGGATTGAGTCTCGTCTTCTTCAGCGCCGCCGTCGTCTACGCCCGG
>DKBI01000271.1 GCA_002451175.1 Betaproteobacteria bacterium UBA6904 | reverse complement strand
GCCGCGTGCAGCGCCTTGCGCAGCGCCGCCGGAAGCGCATCGAGCTCGAGCGCCGTGATCAGCTGCGCGAGCGCGCGCCGGTCGCCCTGCAGCAGACCGTCGAGCGAGCCCGGCGCGTGCTGCGCCGGATCGAAGTCGCAGCGCGCGAGCATGTCGTTGATCATGCCCTGCAGCCCCAGGCGCTGGCCGTCCTCGGGCGAGTAGATGCGCGCCACGCCGTAGTCGTGCAGCGCCCCCATCTCGTCCGGCACGATGACGCCGCCGCCGCCGCCGAACACCTGGATGTGCGCGCCGCCGCGGCTGCGCAGCAGATCGACCATGTACCGGAAGAATTCGACGTGCCCGCCCTGGTAGGAGGACACGGCGATGCCCTGCACGTCCTCCTCGAGGGCGGCGGTGACGATCTCCTCCACCGAGCGGTTGTGGCCGAGGTGGATCACCTCCGCGCCGGAGGCCTGCAGGATGCGCCGCATGATGTTGATCGATGCGTCGTGTCCGTCGAACAGGCTCGCCGCGGTGACGAAGCGGATCTTGTGCCTGGCCTTGTAGACGAGTTTCTTCGAATCGGCGAGATCGGTCATGGCCCCTCCTCCACCCGGGGGAATGATCAGCCTACTTGACGTTTACGTAAACGTCAACTTCGCCCGCGCCGGGCGGCGCCCTCAGGGCGCGTGCGTATTCTCGCCGAGTTTCGCGATCGCCTTGCGCAGGAACGCCATGTCCCGCGCGACCGCCGCGCAACCGCCGCACACTGCCAGGTGCACGCGCAGCGAGAGCCGCTCGCCGAACCCGAGCTTGCGGTCGAGTCCTTGCGAGGCGAGGCGAGTGGCTTCCTTGCAGGTGAGCAGTCTCATCGTCCGAACCAGTGGGTCTGCAGGCATTCGCGCAGCGCCATGCGCGCGCGGTACAGGAGCACCCAGCAGTGCGTCGGCGTCACCCCGAGTTCCTTACAGATCTCGTCGGTGCCGCAGCCGAGGTGCTCGCGCATGAGAAACGTGCGCGCGGTCTTCGCCGGCAGGCGTGCCAGGCAGTCTTCCAGCGCGGCGAAGAACTGCCGCTGCTCGAGCGAGGCGTCCGGGTCGGCCCAGGCGACCGGCGCATCGCGCCAGTGCCCGCGCGCGTCGAACAGCGCGTCGAAATCGTCCGTGTCTTCCTCGCCCGCGAGCGGCGACTCGCGCCCCGCCCGGCGCAGGTGGTCGACGATCTTGTGCTTCAGGATGCCGGTCAGCCAGGTGCGCAGGTTGGAGCGCCCGCCGAACGCCGCCGGGTTGGCGAGCGCCGCGAGCAGCGTCTCCTGCACCGCGTCTTCCGCGGCGTCGCGGTCGCGCAGCTGCACGCTCGCGTAGCGCAGCAGATACGGCCGCTGCTGCTCCACGCCGGAACGGAAGTCGTCCATGGCCGGCAAAGTTTAGCAGCGCGTCCCGCGGCGGCGCCCGCGTTGACAGTCGTCAAGAGCCGTTGCGCGCCGCGGCGTCATGCTTTCCCTACAAAGCGGATCCCCGCACCATCGCCATGCTGCGATTGTCCCTCATGCTTTGCCTCGGCCTCACGGCCTGCGCCGGGCTGCTGCCGCGCGGCCAGAGCGTCGTCGAAGGCCCCTGGCACAGCTTTGCCGACGCCCAGCGGGCCTTCGACCAGATCACACCGTATCGCACGACGGTCGCGGACCTCAACGCGATGAAGCTCGATCCCAATCAGTCGCCCAACATCACGCTGTTGAACTATTCGGATGTCCTGCGCCGCTTCCTGCCCAGCCCCTCGGTCAACGCCGACGACCTCGACGCCGGCGTGAAAGCCTGCATCGCGGCGAAGACCGTGTGCCGTGGCCTCGAGATCGATCAGCGATCCATCCAGCGCAAGCGCCTGGGAAATTTCTGGGTCGACTTCCTCAATTTCAAGCGTCACGTCGACGTCACCGGCTGGCGCTTCAACGGCGTACTGCTCATCCAGGGCGACCTCGTGGTCTACAAGCTGGTCGGCGGTCAGCCGAGCATCCACGAGATCGAGGAGAACCGCAATCCGCTCGGCCCGCTGCAGTCCATCGGCGAATCCCAGGTTCGCGGGCGCGTCATGCCGTGAGCCGCCGGGGCGGCGCGCCCCTCAGTGGCGGTACGACGGATCCTTCGCATCGACGATGCGCTGCATCGCGGCGAANNTCGATCGCGGCGCGCGAGACCGTGCGCAGCGGCCCGGCCGCGGCCGCGGCGATCTGCACGTCGCAGGCGCGCTGCAGCGTCCACAGCCAGAGGAACGCTTCCGGCAGCGTTGCGCCCCACGTCAGCAGCCCGTGGTTCCTGAGGATCACCGCCTGCTGCTCGCCGATGCTCGCCAGCAGCCGCGCGCCCTCCTCCGGATCCACGGTCACGCCCTCGAACTCGTGGTACGCCACGCGTCCCTGCAGCTGCGCGGCGTAGAAATTCGCGGCCGACAGCCCCTCCGCAAGGCACGCCACCGCCATTCCGGTGGTGGTGTGCGTGTGCATCACGCAGTGCGCGCGCTCGAGCGCGCCGTGGATCGCGCCGTGGATCATGAAGCCCGCGCGGTTCACCGGCCAGGGCGTCTCGCGCACGGGGTTGCCCGCGAGGTCGATCAGCACCAGGTTCGAGGCCGTGATCTCTCGGTAGTGCAGGCCGAACGGGTTGATGAGGAACAGCGGCTCCTCGGCCGGCACGCGCAGCGTGATGTGATTGAAGATCATCTCGGTCCAGCCGAGATGATCGAAGATGCGATAGGCGGCGGCGAGCTGCACGCGCGCCGCGCGTTCCGCCTCGCCCACCGGGAAATCCGCCGCGGCGCGCGCGGCGCCGCCCTGCCAGTAGATCGTCACCGGAAATCGAAGATCTGCTCGGCGTTGCCGCCGCGCACGCGGTTGCGCGCGCCGTCCGGCAGCCGGTCGACGCGCGCCAGGCAGCCGATCGGATCGCCGATCGTGTGCGGGTAGTCCGAACCGTAGAGCACGCGGTCCGAGCCGAACACGCGCACCGCCATGGCGAGCGCGTCGTCGGTGAACACCACCGAGTCGGCCCAGATCCGGCGCGCCGTCAGACTGGGCTTCTCGCTGACCTTGGCGCGGCAGGCCGGGATGTGCTCGAAGCACTGGTCGAGGCGGCCGATGAGAAACGGCAGCGCGCCGCCGCCGTGGCTGGCGATGATCTTCAGGTGCGGATAACGGTCGAAGAAGCCGTCGAAGAGCATGCGCGACACGGCGAGCGAGGTGTCGAAGGTGAAGCCGATCGAGGCCGTGAGCTGGAATTCCGTCATGCCGAGCGCGCCGACGCCGGGCGGCGCGGTCGGGTGGACGAGCACCGGCAGGCGCCTGGCGTCGATCGCCTTCCAGATCGGCGCGAACGCCGGATCGGTGAGCGGCCTCTCGGCGATGTTGGCGAGCACCATGACGCCGCAGGCGCCGGCCTTCGTCGCGCGCGCCAGTTCCTTCAGCGCCGCCTTGGGGTATTGCCACGGCAGCGAGCAGAACCACTGGATGCGATCGGGATACGTCTTGCGCGCGCGCGCCATCTCGTCGTTCATGGTCTGCGCGGCCTTCAGGCTCACCCCTTCGCCGCCCCAGTAGCAGTTCGGGCAGGTGAGCGAGACCACCGACACGTCGATGGCGGTGCGGTTCATGTTGCGGATGCGCAAGTCCCAGTCGAACATTTCGGGCACCGGCGTCATGAACGGCGCGCCGTCGAGATGGATCGCGCGCAGGCCGCCCGCGACCTTGCCGAGCGTGTAGCGCGGCCGGCCGTGCTTCTCGAGCAGCGCGAGCCACGCGTGGTTGAGCATGTGGGTGTGGACGTCGATGACCGGGACCATGTCAATCCACCTTGGCGCCGGACACGCGCACGGCTTCGGCCCAGCGCGCGGCGTCCTTCTTCACGATCTCGGCGAACTGCTCCGAGGTGTTCGGTGCGGAGGGCTCCATGCCGAACTTGCCGAGCACCTCGCGAAACTCAGGCGTGTTCTGGAACTTCTGCAGCTCGGCGTTCAGTCGCTGCACGATGGCGCGCGGCGTTCCCGCCGCGACCGCGACCCCCTGCCAGGCCTGCCAGTCGAATCCCGGCACGGTCTGCGCGATCGGCGCCACCTCGGCGATGAGCGCGGTCTGCCGCGCGGACGACGTGCCCAGGCCCTTCACCTTGCCGCCCTTGATCTGCGGCACCGCGACCGTCGCATCGGCGAACATCACCTGCACGTTGCCGTTGATCACGTCCGGCAGNNTTCAGCACCTCCATGAACAGGTGGTGCGGGCTGCCGCTGCCCACCGACGCATAGTTGTACTTGCCCGGGCCCGCCTTGATCAGGTCGAGCATCTCCTTCACGTTCTTCGCCGGAAAGCCGGGGTGGGCGATGAGAAAGAAGTCCACCGCGCCGACCTGCGACACGGGAATGAAATCCTTCACCGGGTCGATCGCCGGCTTCTTGTAGAGCGCGGGGCTGATGCCGAGCGTCGTCGAGGTGACCATCATCAAGGTGTAGCCGTCGGCGGGCGCGCTCTTCACCTGGTCGGCCGCTAGGAGCGTGCCGACGCCGGGACGGTTCTCCACCACGATCGGCTGGCCGAGGGCCGGCGAGAGCCGCTCGCTGACCGCCCGCGCCAGCGTGTCGGTGAGCGCGCCCGGCGGATACGGCACCACCATCTTGATCGGCCGACCGGGCCAGGCGTCCTGCGCGGCCGCGAGCGGCATCCAGCCCGCGATCACGGCGCTCATCAGCAATCGTCGCAGCATGCGTTGCATCTCCTCCGTAGGGTCTGCGAAGACTATGCCGTGCGGGGCGCCGAGGCAACTGCCCGGCGGGCCGATCCGCGCCGTGTTTCGCAGCCGCGCGCTAGACTTGCGCACCCGGACGGAGGAGTTCAGGAATGATCTTCAGCAGCCGCTTCGCCGACGTCGCGATCCCCGACGTGCCGTACCACGCGCTGATCCTGCAGAGCGCCGCGCAGGTGCCCGACAAGCCCGCCTTCATCGACGGGCCTACCGGGCGCACGCTCACCTTCGCGCAGGTGGCGGACGGCGCGCGCCGCGTCGCTGCCGCGCTGGCGAAGCGCGGCTTCGGCAAGGGCGACGTGCTGGCGATCGTGCTGCCGAACGTGCCCGAGTACGCGCTGCTGTTTCACGGCGTGCTCATGGTCGGTGGCATCGTCACGACGGCGAATCCGCTCTACACCGAAGAAGAACTCGCCTACCAGCTCGGCGGGACGCGCGCGAAGTGCGTCGTGACGATCGCGCCCTTCCTCGACAAGGTCACGGCGGCGGCCCGGCGCTCGGGGGCGACGGACATCTTCGTCCTCGGTGAAGGCGGCGGCGCAACGCCGTTCGCCGAGCTCCTCGAAGATCACGGCGCGCCGCCCGCCGTGCGCCTGGATCCCGCGAACGACCTCGCCGTCCTGCCCTTCTCGAGCGGCACCTCGGGTCGCCCCAAGGCCGTGATGCTCACGCACCGCAACCTCGTGGCGATCACCCTGCAGGTGGACGGCATCGGCGTGCGCCAGTTCGACGAGACCGCGCGCACCCTCGCCATCCTGCCGTTCTTCCACATCTACGGCATGGTCGTGCTGATGAACTTCCCGCTCTACCGGAAGGCCTCGTGCGTCACGCTGCCGCGCTTCGAGCTGGAGCCCTTCCTGCAGGTGATCCAGGACCGCAAGGTCACGCATCTGTACCTCGTGCCGCCGATCGTGATCGCGCTGGCCAAGCACCCGCTCGTCGCCCGCTACGACCTGTCGTCGGTGCGCCTGATCAATTCCGGCGCCGCGCCGCTCGACGAAAGCGTGCAGAACGCCACGGCGCAGCGCCTCGGCGCGCTGGTCACGCAGGGGTACGGCATGACCGAGACGAGCGTCGCCATCGCCAGCACGCCGGACCAGCCCGCGCTCGTGCGCGCGGGATCCTCGGGGCTGCTGCTGCCCAACATGCAGGCGAAGATCGTCGATCCGGCGAGCGGCGCGCTGCTCGGGCCGAACGAGAACGGCGAGATCTGCGTGCGCGGGCCGAACGTCATGCGCGGCTACCTCGACAGCCCGCAGGCCACGGCGGAGACGCTCGACGCCGACGGCTGGCTGCGCACCGGGGACATCGGCCACATCGACGACGACGGCTACTTCTACGTCGTCGACCGCGTCAAGGAGCTCATCAAGTACAAGGGCATGCAGGTCGCGCCCTCGGAACTGGAGGGTGTGCTGCTCGCCCATCCGGCGATCGCCGACGCGGCGGTGATTCCAAGTCCGGACGAGGCGGCGGGGGAGATTCCGAAGGCCTTCGTCGTCCTGAAGGGCGAAGTCGGCGCGCAGCAGATCATGGACTACGTCGCCGAGCGCGTCGCCCCGCACAAGAAGATCCGCGCCGTCGAAATCGTCGACCAGATCCCCAAGTCGCCGACCGGCAAGATCCTGCGCCGCGTGCTGATCGAGCAGGAGCGCTCGAAAAAAGGGGTCTGACCCCAATTGGGGTCAGACCCCAATGCGGTTCGGGCGGCCCTGCCAGTAGCGGTCGCGCAGCAGGCG
>DKBI01000160.1 GCA_002451175.1 Betaproteobacteria bacterium UBA6904 | reverse complement strand
CTGCACACCAACGACGCGCCGAGCGCGGTGACGCGCCTGCTGGAGCTCGGGCTGCCGCCCTATCTGCTCAACGCCACCGTCAACGGGGTGATGGCACAGCGGCTGGTGCGGACGCTCTGCCCGCACTGCAAGCAGACCGTGCAGCTGCATCGTGCCGAAGAGGTTGCGGCGTGGGATGCGCTCGTCGCGCCGTGGAAGAGCAACCGGCCTGCGGCCCTCTGCAAGCCGGTGGGTTGCCTCGAATGCCGCATGACCGGGTACCTCGGGCGCGTCGGCATCTATGAAACGCTGGTGTACTCGGCGGGCATCAAGGAAGTCATCGCCGGCGGCGCGGATCTCGCCCGGCTGCGTGACGAGGCGATCAAGGAAGGCATGAAGCCGTTGCGCATCAGCGGCGCCATGAAGGTGGCCGCGGGCGTCACGACGATCGACGAGGTGCTGAAGTCGGCGCCGCCCGTGCGCGACGCCGGCAAGGCGCGCTAGCGGAGACGTGAGGCGGCGCCGGCGGCGTGCCACGCGGCGAGCGGGAGCGCCAACGCCGTCGCGCGCAGGTTCATTTCGGCTTGGCCGCCTTCTTCGGTGCGCCCACCTGAATCACCGCGCTCGCGCTGCCCTTGCACTCCTTGTTGGTCGTGATGACGCGGCCGCTCGCGCGCACCGTGTAGCGACCGTCCTTCTGGTACGTGTGCTCGATCGTGATCGGAAACTTCCCGTCGCTGCCGTTCATCTTGAACTGGCGGTCCTTGCCGTCCCCGAAAGTGACGAGCATGCCGCAATCGGAGTTGCCGTCCTGCTTGGCGTTGACGGTGATGGGGATCGGTTGGCCCGCCGTCGCAGTCTGCGGTGCCCGAATGCTGCCGATTTCCGGGCGGTGGCCGAGTTGGAACGAAACGGCGGAGGCGGTCGCGGGTGCCAGCGCGGCCAACGACAGCAGGACGGCAATGGGGCGCATCACCTGGGGCATGAGGGTCTCCTTTGAACGGGCGTGCGCGCCCTTGGCGCGCGCAAGCGAGTATAGCCGGCGCGCGTCCGGAATGCTGGCGCGACCGGGCGCGCCGCGCTAGAGTGCGTGTCGCTCGGGCCGACGGGGCCTGTGGCGTGCAGCGTGGAGGTCATCGGATGCGCGGAACGACATTGCTGGTGGTCATGCTCATGCTGGCGGGCTGTTCGCGAGCGCCCGAGACCGCGGCCCCGGCGCCGCCCGCCACGCAGGCCGCAGCCGCCGTTCACTGGGTGAAGGTGGCGGAGATGTCGGATGTCGAGCGGGCGTTCGCGCAAGCGCGCGACACGAATCAGCCGGTCTTCCTCTACTGGGGGGCGGTGTGGTGCCCGCCCTGCAACCAGGTGAAGAGCACGATCTTCTCGCGCGGCGATTTCGTCGAGCAGTCACGCCGTTTCGTGCCCGTCTACCTCGATGGCGACACGCCGAGCGCGCAGCGGCTGGGCAAGCGGTTTCGCGTGAGCGGTTACCCGACGATGATTCTGCTGCGGCCGGACGGCACCGAGGTGACGCGGCTCGCCGGCGCCGTGGAACCGGCGAAATATCTGCAACTGCTCGAGCATGGTCTTGCGGGGGGGCGAAGCGCGAGCCAGGCGCTTGCCGCGGCGCTGCGCGGCGACAGCCTGCCGGCGGAAGATTGGCGGCTTCTCGCGTTCTACGCCTGGGAGACCGATGAGCAGCAACTGGTGCCGAAACGCGAAGTCGCGGCGACGCTCAAGCGGCTCGCGCAGCGCTGTCCGGCCGGCAATCGCGAGGCGTCGGCACGGCTGGCGCTGCAGGCGATTGCCGCCGCGGCGGCGGGCAACGCGTCCAAGCCGCCGGTGAAGGACGGTTTGCCGCGCGCCGAGGCGCTCGAGCATGCCCGCGCGCTGATCGCCATGCCCGAGGTCGTGCGCGCGCAGTTCGACGTCGTCACCGAGCTCGCCGACACGATCGTCGGGTACGCGACCGCGCCGAAATCGGCGGCGCGCGCGCAACTCGTCGCGGCCTGGGTCGAGGCACTCGACCGGCTCGCGGCGGATGCCACGTTGCCGCGCGCCGGGCCGCTGTGGGCCCTGACGGCGAAGATCGCGCTCCTGCGCCTCGATGCGCGCGATGCGCCGCTGTCCGATGCGCTGCTGACCCAGGTTCGCGAACAGGTGGCGCGCGTCGATCGCGAGACCACCGATCTCAACGAGCGCCAGTCCGTGATCAGCAGCGCGAGCCATGCCCTGTCCCAGGCCGGATTGCTGGACGAATCGGACGCTTTGCTCAAGGCGGAGCTCAAGCGCTCGCATTCGCCCTACTACTTCATGCTCGGATTGGCGTCGAACGCCAGAAAACGGGGCGATGGCGCAGGGGCGATCGAATGGGCGCGCCAGGCGTTCGAGGCGTCCAGGGGGCGGGCCACGAGGGCGCAATGGGGCGGCAGCTACGTCGCCTATCTGATCGAGTTCGCACCTGCGGACAAGGGGCGGATCGAGAGCGCCGCCGAGCAAGTCATCGCCGAACTGGCGGGCGGAGCCGATGCGTTTTCCGCGCGCAATCGCAGCGTTCTGGAGCGCATGGACGGGCGCCTGGCGAAGTGGAGTGCGAGCCGGCGAGCCGACGACGTGATCGAGCGGTTGCGCGGGCGGATGGGCGAGGCCTGTGCGCGGTTGCCGCAGGACGATCCGGATCGCGCGGCCTGCAGCGGACTGTTTTCCCGGTCGCGCGCCTGAACCGGGCCCGTCGGCGATCGGGGCCGACGTTGGTCGTAGGTGACTGGGCCTTTGGTCGTAATACCGAAGCGGGGGCTCCGACCCGACCTTGCCGCGATGCCGTCCGTGACTTTCGTTTTTCGGGACCGCAGAGTAGATTGCGTTCACCCCTCCCGCGACCCATCCGACGATCGTACCGATTCCCCGACGCATGCGCGCGTGGCGAAGATTTGCGGTTCATGCCTGCGCCGGGCTGATTGCGCTCGCGGGTTGTCGGGCGCACGCCGCCGACTCCGTCCTGCTGGTGCTCAGCGCCCGGGGGGGGCCCTACGCCGAGGCGGCCGACGCCCTGCTCACCGAATTGGGCGGCGACGTCGCGGTAACGCAGCGGCTCGCCAGCGACATCGCGTCGCCCGTGCGAGTCGCGCCGCGCGCCGCGGTCGCGCTGGGTAGCGAGGCCTGCAGGGCGCTTTCGGCGAGCACCGTCGCACCCCCTTTGCGGTTGTGCGCGCTGGTTCCCGCGTCCGTCGTCGATCGCATGGCCGACGGCGGGCGGCCGACGTCCGCGATCGTGCTCGACCAGCCGGCCGCCCGCCAGCTTGCGCTCGTCCGATTGGCCATGCCCGAGCGGCAGCGGCTGGCGATGCTGTTCGGACCGGATTCGAGGACGCTTGAGGCGCGCTTCAGGGGCGCGGCACAGACGACCGGCTTTCGCCTGCAGGGGATCACGCTTGGAAAGCCGGAAGAACTCGCCGACGCGCTGAGGCAGGTGCTCCACGAGGCCGACGTGCTGCTCGCATTGCCGGACAGCACGGTGTTCAACAGCCAGACGATCCAGAACATTCTGCTCGCGACCTTCAGAGACCGCGTGCCCTTCGTTGCGTTCTCGCCGGCGTATGTGCGCGCCGGCGCGCTGATGGCCGTCTACTCCACGCCAGAGCAGATCGGGCGTCAGGCGGCCCGGACACTGCGCGCGGTCCTCTCGGGACGCGACGTCGCCCGCCTGCAGGCGCCGCAGGAATTCGTCGTCCGTGTGAACGGCGACGTCGCGCGTGCGCTGGGCATCGAATTGGAAAACGAGCAGAGCCTGGCGGCGCGCCTGCGCAAACTGGAGGGCGAGCGATGATCTGGCCAGGCATTCGCTCCCAGCTGCTGTCCGTTGCCGTCGCGCCGGCGATCCTGGTCGCGGTGCTGCTGACGATCGTCTTCATGCATGGCCGCGTGGCGGACCTGACCACGGCACACAAGCAGCGCGCGCAGGCGCTCGCCAATCAATTGGCGGCGAACGCGGAATTCGAACTGTTCTCGGGCAACCGCTCGGGCCTGCAGCAGCGGGCCCAGTCCGCGCTCCGGGATACGGATATCGCCGCGGTGACGATCTTCGATCGCGCCGGCAGCGTCGCGGCGAGCGCCGGCAGCGCCTCGATCGACCCTGGCCTGCGGAAAGGCGTTCAGGTCGGATCGGGCGAGTTCGAACGGGGAACTCGGTTTCTCGTCCTGCGGCCGGTCGCGGCGAGCGAGCAGCCGGGGGATCCGTTCTTCGACACGGCGGAGGGACCCGCCTCCCAGCCGAAGCTCATCCTGGGCTACGTGGCGCTCGAATTTTCTCTCGAGAGCCTGCAGGCCTCCGAGCGGAACCTGATTCTGACCGGACTCCTCGTGACGGGCGTGGGGCTGCTTTTCGGCACGCTGCTCGCCGTGCGCCTGAGCCGGGGCGTGAGCCAGCCGCTCATGGAACTCGCATCGACCGTCGAGCGGGTCGGTCGTGGAGAACTGGACGCGCGAGTCGACGTCGAGCCCGACGGGCCGCTGCGCGGATTGGAAGAGGGGGTGAATCGGATGGCGGCGAGGCTGGAGCAGGCGCGTGACGGCCTGGAGCGACGGGTCACCGAGGCGACGGCCGAGCTGAACCGAAAGAAGGAGGAGGCCGAGCAAGCGAGCGTGGCCAAATCCCGATTCCTCGCCGCGGCGAGCCACGACCTGCGGCAGCCGATGCACGCGCTCGGCTTGTTCGTCGACAACCTGCGCGGCGAAATCGGCGGCAGCGGCGAGCGCGTGCGGCGGCTGCTGGACGGCATGAGCGGTGCCACCGAGGCGATGACGACGATGTTCAATGCGCTCCTCGACATCTCGCGGCTCGATGCCGGGGTGATCAACGTCGCGCCCAAGGACTTCCCGGTGAGCATGCTGTTGCGCCGTATCGAGAGCATGTTCACGCCGCTCGCGCTGCAGCGCGGCTTGCGCTTCAGCGTCGTCGATTCGAGGGCCTGGGTGCGCAGCGACCCGGCCCTGCTCGAGCGGATTCTGCAGAACCTGGTGTCGAATGCGCTCACGCACACC
>DKBI01000108.1 GCA_002451175.1 Betaproteobacteria bacterium UBA6904 | reverse complement strand
TACCGCGGGACGCCGCACGTGCTGTACATGGGGCGCGACATCACGGCGCGCAAGCGCGCGGAGGAGGCGCTGCGCGCGAGCGAGGAACACTACCGCGCGATCTTCAACGCGACCGCCGACGCGCTGGTGCTGTGGGACTCGCGCCTGCGGCGAGTCGACGTGAACCCTGCGTACGAGCGGATGCTCGGCTACACGCGGGCCGAGGTGCTTGGCGAGGAGTTCGAGAGGATTTACACGCCCGATTACGCCGAGCGGCGCCTGGAGCTCGTGCGGCGTACGCTCGCGGGCGAGCGTTGCCACGTCGAGCTCCAGTCCCTGCGCAAGGGCGGCGAGCCGTTCCAGATGGAAGTGCGCACGATTCCGGTGCGCTACCGCGGCGAGCCTCATGTGCTCGCGATCCTGCGCGACATCACTGAGCGGCGGCGCGCGGAACAGGAGCGGGCGGCGCTGGAGGCACAGTTGCGGCAGGCGCAGAAGATGGAGGCGATTGGCCAGCTGGCCGGCGGTATCGCGCACGACTTCAATAACATCCTGACCGGCATCATGGGCTATCTGTCGCTGGCGGCGGAGAATCCGCTCGCCCGGCGCGATGCGAAGCTCGGCAGGCACCTTGGGCAGGCGCATGTGGCGGCGCAACGGGCGCGTGACCTCATTGCCCAGCTGCTGGCCTTCAGCCGGGGCCGCAAGGGCACCCCGCAGGCACTCGACGTCGCGGCGCTCACCGAGGAATCGCTGCGCCTGCTCGGTCCGTCGCTGCCGTCCAGCATCGAGCTCGAAAGCCNNAACCTCTGCATCAACGCGCGCGACGCCATGGGCGGCAGCGGTCGGCTGCGCGTGGAAGTGTCCGCGCGGCCCGCGACCGGGCAGTGCGCCTCCTGCCGCTGCGACGTGTCCGGCCGCTTCGTGGAACTCGCGGTGTCGGACGACGGCCCGGGGATAGCGCCGGACGTGCGCGAGAGGATGTTCGAGCCGTTCTTCTCGACCAAGGAAGTGGGCCGGGGCAGCGGCATGGGGCTGGCCAGCGTCCATGGCATCGTGCACGAGCACGGCGGGCATATCGTCGTCGAGACCGCGCCGGGTGCCGGTGCCACGTTCCGGGTGTGCTTTCCGCCGCTGGCGGATCACGGGGATGCCCGGCGCCGACCGCGTGCCGCGCCGGGCCGGGTCGCCGAGGACCGTCCGGCCCTCAGCGGGCACGTGCTCGTGATCGACGACGAGCATCTGGTTGCGGAATTCCTCGCCGAACTACTGTCCGGCTGGGGTCTGCGCGTGACGGTGAAACACAATCCGGTCGACGCCGAGGCGTGGTTGGGACGCTCGTCGCAGATGCCCGATCTGGTGCTCACCGACCAGACGATGCCGAAGATGACGGGCCTGGAATTCGCCAAGCGGCTCGCGGCTCGCGCGCCGCAGGTGCCGGTGATCCTGTGCAGCGGTTATGCGGACAGCGTGCCGCGCGAGGAGATCCGGCGATCGGGCGTGCGCGCCTTGCTGCACAAGCCGATCGAATCCGAGCGCCTGCTC
The DNA here is from genome assembly GCA_002451175.1 of Betaproteobacteria bacterium UBA6904. Classification (GTDB taxonomy): domain Bacteria; phylum Pseudomonadota; class Gammaproteobacteria; order Burkholderiales; family SG8-39; genus 2-02-FULL-66-14. Next base: position 11,930 of record DKBI01000108.1, on the reverse strand, counting down.
TCGGCAGTGCGCGCGGCGCTTGCCGCACGCAAGGCTCGCCCGCCCCGCGCACGCGCGCAACGCAAGGAATCCTCGCGCGCAGGTCGCAGCGGCGCGGCGCCCGTCGCGTCTCGCAAGCGCAAATCGCGCTGATACAAATCGGTAACGCGCCGTAGACGGACCGACATCGGGCCGATACGCGCGCGGCCTAGCATCGCTCCTGTCGTTCGGCACCTGCCGGGCGAGATCGGGAAAGGAGCGAGTCGCATGAGCATCAACTCGGATGTCGTCGTCCGCATCGGTCACCTGCTCGGCAGCGACGAGCAGCATCGTCTGCAGGACGCGCTGCGCGCCCAACCGGGCGTGCTGGCAGTAAAAGCGGTTCCCCGCGCGCGCCAGCTGCTCGTCGTGAACTACGACGCGTCGTGCATCAGCGCGCTCGGGATTCTGCGCTGCGTACGCGCGCAGGGACACCCCGGGCGCCTGATCGGCATGTGAGCCGCTTCACGCTACTCCACCCAGCCAACCTAGAGAGGAGTCACACCATGCAAGCCAACGTTCAGCAAGACCCGGCGACCGGCCGCTATGCCAAGTGCATCGAGGTGTCCAAGCGCATCCGCTGGGACATCGACCGCGACGTGATCCGCGGCCGCGTCTTCGACGTTTCGAGGAAGTTCCTGCCCGACGGCCTGTCGATGATCGGCGGCCTGGACTTCCTGGGTGACGGGGAGAAGCGCCTCGTCAGCCAGATCCAGGGGCGCACCTACGCGAACATGTTCGGCCTGGTGGAGCGCTTCATCGGCGCGAAGGTTGCCGAGATCGGGCGCGAGCACGCGCTCGGCGACCAGGTCGCGTTCGAGGCGCTCGTGCGTTTCACGGACGAGGAGCTCAAGCACCAGGTGCTGTTCCGCCGGCTCGAGGCGATGACGGCAGACACGATGCCGGCGGGTTACAGCTTCCTGCCGCAGCCCAACGACGTTGCCTCCGTGGTGCTCGGCAAGTCGACCTGGGCCGTGCTGGCGCTCACCTGTCACATCGAGCTGTTCGTGCAGGCGCACTACCGCAACAGCATCGACGCGGACCAGACGCTGTGCCCGCTGTGGAAGGACGTCTTTCTGTACCACTGGAAGGAAGAGTCCCAGCACGCGATCCTCGACGAGCTGGAGTGGAAGCGCGAGGACGCGAAGCTTTCGCCCGAGGCGCGCGATCGGGCGGTGGACGACCTCATCGAGCTGGTGGCGGCGGTCGACGGCATCCTCCAGTTGCAGGCCGCGGCGGACACCGATTATTTCCTGCGCATCTGCGGTCGCACGTTCGATCGCGCCCGGGCGGAGGCGATCGGCCGCACGATGCTGGGCGCGTACCGCTATCAATACATCGGCTCGGGCGTGGCCGATCCGCGCTTCCAGTCGATCCTCGGCGGAATGATCACCGCGGCGCAGGGCGAGCGCATCGGCAAGGCGCTGGCGCCGCTGCTCTCCTGAAGATTGCCGCAGGCGGGCGCGCAGCGCGCCCGCCTCGGTCTCATGAACTCAATGGCAAAGGAATCTGCAATGAACCGGATAACACGGCTGTTGCGGTGGGCGAGTCGGCTGCGGCAGTTTGCACGGCCAGGCACGTCGCTGCGCGATCTCGATGCGCGGTTGCTGCGGGACATCGGCTTCGAGTCCCGCGACGCGCTGGCGGACGCGCTCGGCGTCCGACGGCGCCCGAACGACCGCGGCGACCCGTTCCGGGCCTAGACCGCGCCGGGCGCGCGCGCCTGCAGCGCGGCGATGCGCTGCTCGATCGGCGGATGCGAGGACAGCAAGGCCATCCAGCCCGGGGCGTTGCTGATCCCCGAGGACTGGAACGCCGCGGGCAGGGCGCCCGGCTGCAGGCCGCCGAGGCGGGCCAGCGCGTTCACCATCGGGCGCGGCGAACCGAGCAGATCCGCTGACGCGGCGTCGGCGCGGAATTCGCGCTGGCGCGAGAACCACGCGACGATGATCGAGGCGAACAGACCGAGGACGATCTGCGACACCATGACGGTGACGAAGAAGCCGATGCCTTCGCCGCGCTCGTTCTTCAGCACGACCCGGTCGACGATGTAGCCGATGATGCGCGACAGGAAGATGACGAANNGCGACGAGCGCCGAGTTGCGGAAGGCGCCCGTGGCAAACGCGTTGGGCTCGCCTTCGTAGATCGCCACCTCGGGCATGCCGATGCCCGCGCGCTCGGCGAGGCGCTTGACCGTGTCGACCAGCCAGTACTGGGTCGAGCCCTCGGTGCCGTCGATGAGTTGCGCGCCCGTAGTCCACTTGGCCATCGGCTTGGAGATCAGCAGCGATATGAACGCGCCGCCGAAGCCGAAGATCGACGCCATGACGAGCAGCGGTCCGTACTGGAGCCCCTCCTGGGCGAGCGCCCGGTCGAGCCCGAGCACGTTGATGACGATCGACAGCAGGAACACCACCGCGAGGTTGGTGGCAATCAAAAGCACGATTCTTTTCATGGTCTTAGCAGGCTCCAAGGGGCCGATTGAGGAGGCAACGCATCATATCGCACCCTTAGATGGGGATCCCGCGCCGGGGTTCAATGGCGCGCGGCGAGAATCAGCTGCGCGCCTTTCTCGGCGATCATCGACGTGGGCGCGTTCGTATTGCCCGAGGTGATGCGGGGCATGATCGAGGCATCGACGACGCGCAAGCGGTCTACCCCGTGCACGCGCAGCGCGTCATCCACCACGGCCTGAGGGTCGGCTCCCATGCGGCACGTGCCTACCGGGTGAAAGATGGTCGTTCCCAGCTCGCCCGCCGCCCGCTCGAGGTCCGCGTCCGCCTGGACGTCGGTGCCCGGCCGGAACTCTTCCGGCGCGAAGCGGGCGAGCGCCTTTGCCGCCATGATGCGGCGCGTGAAGCGCATCCCATCGACCGCGACCCGGCGGTCCTCCGGCGTGGACAGGTAGTTGAGCTTGATCTCGGGATAAGTCTGCGGGTCCGGGGAGACGATGCGCACCCAGCCGCGCGAGGTCGGTCGCAGGTTGCAGACGCTGGGCGTGATGGCCGGGAAGGGATGCAGGGGGTCGCCGAACTTGTCCAACGACAGCGGCTGGACGTGCCACTCGATGTTGGGGGTTGCCTCGCCAGGATGGCTGCGGGCGAACGCGCCGAGCTGTGACGGCGGCATGGTCAGCGGGCCGGTGCGGAACAGCAGGTACTCCAGTCCCATGGCGAGCTTCCCGGTCAGCCGGTTGGCCACCTCGTTGAGCGTCCGGGTGTTGCGGACGCGGTACTGCATGCGGATCTGCAAGTGGTCGTGCAGATTCTCGCCGACTCCGGGGAGCGCCAGGACCACCGGGATCCCATGCTGTTGCAGCAACTCGCCCGCGGCGACGCCGGAAAGCTGCAGGATCTGCGGCGAGCCGATCGAGCCCGCGGCGAGCACCGTTTCGCCCGTCGCCTCGGCAAACAGGAGCTCGTCGCCCCGCGCGAACTCGATGCCCGTCGCGCGGCGCTGGTCGAACCGCACCCGGTGCACGAGCGCGCCGGTGACGACGGTGAGATTCGGGCGCTGCATCGCGGGATGCAGAAACGCGTGCGCTGCACTCCAGCGCCGGCCGCGTCGCTGGTTCATCTGGAAGTAGGCGCAGCCGAAGTTGTCGCCCTGGTTGAACACCTTGATGGGCGGAATGCCGCACTCGGCGGCCGCCTCGCGCCAGGCGTCGAGAATTTCCCACGACACGCGCGGATCCTCGACGCGCAGCGCGCCGCCGCTGCCGTAGCCGTCCGCCTCGCCGTGCGCGTAATCCTCGAGCCGGCGGAACAAGGGCAGGACGTCCTGCCACGACCAGCCCTCGTTGCCGAGCGCAGCCCAATGATCGTAGTCGGCCTGCTGGCCGCGCATGTAGATCATGGCGTTGATCGACGAGCANNATGTCGATCCAGAACCAGTCGTCCCGGCCGCCCGCCTCGATGAGCAGCACGCGATGCGCAGGATTCTCGGACAGCCGGTTGGCGAGCAGGCATCCCGCCGTGCCCGCGCCGACGATCACGTAGTCGAAGCGACCGAAGGATTTCGCCGCGTCGGGTCTGGGTGAACGCATGCGCGCCGCGCTCCAGGGTCAGGCTGAGTACTGCGACCTAGGTCGAAGTGCGATCATACTTTCGGACTGCCGCAATTTCTCCCGGTTCAGCGCACACTGCGGGCTGCAGTCCGGCAGTCGATCGCCGGCTGCGACACGTAGGTGCCAGTACTGTCTCCCAGCTGGCATCGGAACTTTCCCCGGTGCGTTCGCGCGCACCGGGGATTTTTTTGCCGCCTACTTCTTCGCCTTGCTCTTGCGCTGGATGATGAGGTTCGCCTCGTGCAGCGACTTGGAGTAGAGATCGGGATTCTCCGTGCGCAGCGCGCTCCAGTCCGACGCCTTCACGCGGTCGAATTCACGGATCGCGACGAGATCGCTGCGCTCCGCCTGCAGCGTCGCGAGCTGCTCCCGGACGATGTCCTCGATGCGCAGGTCGCGCACGCGCCGCAGTCTCCCCAGCGTCGGAACGCGCGTGCGGGCCACCGTGATCAGGTGATGCGGCACGTCCACTTCGGCGGCGGCGATGGCCTCGCGCACCGTGCGGGCGTTCGTGATCGCCATCGAGGCCATGCGGGCGGTTTCTTCGAGTTTCGCGAGTTCTTCGTCCAGCGTGAGCGCTGGGCCGTGGGAGGACATGGCGGGGGCTCCGGAGCGTTCCGGCCAGTGTATTCCGATTGACGCGGCGTCGATAGGCGGCGCGTCAATCGCGCGGGCGCACGGTGAGGCTCTGCGTCGAGCGGCCGATGCGCCCCGCCGCGTCGAAGATCCGCGCCTCCGCCAGCCCGCCGCCCGAGCCGCCGATCAGCGTCCGCGCGTCGATGCAGACCCAGTCGCCCTGCGCGGGGCGCAGCAGGTTGATCGTCAGGTCGAAGTTGACGAACAGGTAGCGGTTGAAATCCAGCACCGCACTGATGCCGTTCCCCGAATCGGCGGCCACCGCCACGCGCTGGATCGCGCTCGGCGTCTCCCCCGGCAGCAGCGGATGCCGCAGCCGGAACCAGACGGCCGAGGGTCCGGTGAAGAAGGAGCCCTGCGCGAGACGGCTCTCGATCAGGTCCTGATAGCCGGTCATCGTGCGATTGAACGGAAAACGCGCCGCCGTCGACTCCGCGGGCGGGCGCGGCGCGGACGGCAGCGGATGCCCCGGCAGGCCTTCCGGCAGATCGACCGGCCACTCGCGCTGGGCGAGCGCCGTGAAGCGCGCCACTTCCTTGCCCCCCGCATGCAGCCGGGCGGCGAAGTGCGCGGCGTTGCGGCCGGCGTAATCGGTGGCCACCTCGACCTGCAACTCGGCAATCGGGATCGGTCGAAACAGGTTGGCGGTGATCCGCGCGATGTGCGTCAAGCCGAGCGCCGCCGCCGCGCGCTCGATCTCGCCGGCGACGAGCGCGATTGGCGGCCCCGCATGCTGGTGCTCGGGATGCCAGGGCCCGCGCGTCAGCGCGGTGGCGCGGAACGCGGCACCCTGCAGGCGCTCGAACGCGCTTGCCGGCGCGGACTCGGCCGTCATGGGATCCCGGCGCGCGCGTCCTCGGCAAAGGCCGTCGCGGCGCCCGCGAGCCAGGCGCGGCCCTGGGCATAGAGCCGCTCCACTTCCGCGCCTTGCAACTGGGGCAGATCGAGCTTGATCGTGAAGCCGTTGCGCGTCTGCAGGTACGCCAGATGCCGATAGCCCTCCGGAAAGCGTCCGAGCAGCGCGGCGTCGAGGGCCAGCCGCACGGCCGGATCGACGGGATCGAGGCGGTCCTTCTCGTAGATCGGCTGGCGCCGCACGATGGCCCAGCGGTCCGCGCGTTTCTCGAAGAAATCGTAGAAACGCCCCGTGCAGATCACGTCGGCGAGCACGCCGTCCACGACCGCGCGCTGGTTGATCGTCATCTTGGTCTGCGCGACGGCGCGCGCGCCGTTCAGGTCGACGCTCGAGCCGCCGAGAAAATGCAGGATGCTCACGCCGCGCTCGAACCCGGCGCGGCTGACCTCGATGAATTTCTCGGCCGGCCCCTGGAACCAGGTCGCCGTCATCCAGCCGTCGTCGTGCCAGACGGTGCGGAATCGGTCCCAGTCGCCGGCGTCGCGCCACAGCGCCCAGTTCTGCACGACCTCGACGATCGCCAGGCGATCGCTCGAGAATGCGCTCACGACTCGAACCCCAGGCTGTGGCGCAGCGCCGCGGAGTCACCGCCCGTCAGCTGCCGGAAGAAATCCCGCGCCTCGGCCTCTTCGGAACGCAGGGCCGCCGTATAGGTCGTGGCGAGTTCGAATTCCTTCGGCAGCGGGCCGACGAGCACGCAACCTTCCGTATTGCGGATCTCGGTGATCTGCGTGCAGCCGATCGCCCGGGACGCGCGGGTGGCCACCAGCGCGCGCATGGCGGTCGCGCCGTTCGGATGCGGGCGCAGCCGCCCGGACACCGCGTCCGCGATGCCGAGCGCCGCGATCACCTTCGCGAAATGAATGCCCGCCGTCGCCTTTGTCGGGTCGGGATGGTAGATCTCCTCGGCGGCGAGCAGCGCCTTGCGCAGCGCGTCGGGCGTTGCGATCGCGGGCAGCGGGTCGTCGCGGCGCACCGCGACGCCGGTGCGCACGCGGCCGAGATCGGCGGCCGTCGCAGCGCGTCCCTGCGCGAGCAGGGCGTCGACTTGCCGGCGGGTGAGAATGATGAGATCGCACGGGGTTCCCGCGTCCAGCAGCTCCTGCATCGCGCCGACGGCGCCGAATTGCGCGTCGAGCGTGATGCCCAGCTGGGCGGCAAGCCGGGTGACGACGCCCTGCGCCGCGCCGGCGCTCAACATGCGCAGCGCCACGCCGTCAATCCACCTTGGCGCCGGAGAGTTTCACCACGCGCGCCCACTTCACGATGTCGTCGCGCAGGAACTTGTCGAACTGCTCCAGCGACATGCCCATCGGCACCGCGCCCTGCTTGCTCCAGGTCTCCTTGACTTCGGGGAGGGCCAGGATGCGATTCACTTCGACGTTGAGGCGCTCGAGAACCGGCCGCGGCGTGCCCGCAGGCGCCATCAGTCCCAGCCAGATCACCGCCTCGTAGCCCGGCACGCCCGCTTCCGACACGGTGGGCACTTCCGGGAGCACCGCCGAGCGCGTCCTGCCCGTCGTGCCCATGGCCTTGACCTTGCCGGCCTTCACCTGCGGCGCCATCGTCGTGATCGCGTCGAACATCATCTGCACCTGTCCGCCCAGGATGCCGACGCGCGCGCCGTCGCTGCCCTTGTAGGGAACGTGCTCGATGTCCACGCCGGCCATCGCCTTGAACAGCTCGCCCGCCATGTGGTACGGCGTGCCGGGGCCGGAGGACGCGTAATTGAGGCTCTTGGGCTTGGACTTCGCCAGCGCGATGAACTCGCTGAGATTGCCCGCAGCCACGGACGGGTGCACGACCATCAGCAGGTCGGAGTAGTTCACGCCGGAGATCGGCGCGAAGTCGCGCATCAGCTCGAACGGCTTTTTCGGGATCAGCGTTTCGTTGACCGTATGCGTGTTCGACATCATGAGCAGCGTGTAGCCGTCGGGCGCCGACTTGGCCACCGCGTCGCTGCCGACGATCGAACCTCCGCCGGGCCGGTTCTCGACGACGAAAGGCTGCGCGAGCGCCTCCTGCAGCCGCTGGCCGACGAAGCGCGCGTACACGTCGGCCGGGCCGCCGGCGCCGAACGGCACGACGATCTTCACCGCGCGCGCCGGGTACGGCTGCGCGAGTGCGGCCGTGGACAGCAGCAGAACCAGCAGACCTGCAATCCGTGCCGTGATGCGAGAAAGCATGCGGGCGATCCTCCCTGGGTCGAGTGTCGCGCATCGTACCGCAACGGCGCGCCGGGAGAACCGGCAAGCTGGCAGAATGCCTGGCGTGAAGAAGACGATCCCGATTCGGCCCTCGCGCGTGACCGTGGAGGGCATCGACCGCGCACCGCATCGCGCTTTCCTGCGCGCACTGGGGCTCCGCGACCGCGACCTGGGCAAGCCCTTTGTCGGCGTCGCCTCGACGGACGGGCGGGTGACGCCCTGCAACGCGCATCTCGGCGCGCTTGCGCGCGACGCATGCGAGGGCGTTCGCGAGGCCGGGGGAGTGCCGTTCGATTTTGCGTCCATCTCGGTGGCCGACTCGATGTCCATGAATCACGGAGGGATGCGCTTTTCGCTGCCGTCGCGTGAGCTGATCGCGGACGGCGTCGAAGCGGTGGCTCGCGGCCATGCCTACGATGCGCTGGTGACGCTGGGCGGATGCGACAAGACGCTGCCCGGCATGATGATGGCGATGGTGCGCCTCAACCTGCCGTCGGTGTTCCTTTATGGTGGCGCAGCGCTCCCCGGGCGCTGGCGCGGGCGTGACGTCACGGTGCTCGATACGTACGAGGCGGTGGGCGGCCTCTACGCCGGGCACGTGAGCCCGCGCGAACTCGACGAGCTGGAGCACGCCTGCCTGCCGACGCTCGGCGCCTGCCCGGGGCAGTTCACGGCGAACACGATGGCCATGGTGGGCGAGACCCTCGGCCTCGCCCTGCCGGGCACCGCGACGCTGCCCGCGGTCGCTCCGGAGCGCAGCGCGCTCGCGCGAGCGTGCGGCGAGGCGGTCATGCGTCTGCTCGCGCGATCGGGGCCGCTGCCGCGCCAGCTGGTGACGCGCAAGAGCCTGGAGAACGCGTGCGCCGCGGTCGCCGCCACCGGCGGCTCGACGAACGCCGGGCTGCACATTCCGGCAATCGCCCACGAAGCCGGAATCCGTTTCGATCTCGACGACCTGGCCCGCGTGGCGAAACGCACGCCGCTGATCGCCGACCTGAAACCGGGCGGCCGCTTCCTGGCGAAGGACCTGCACGCGGTCGGCGGCGTGTACGCGGTGCTGAAGGAACTGCTGCGGCGGGGCGTGCTGCACGGCGATTGCCTGACGCTGTCCGGCGCGACGCTCGAGCGTGCGCTGGCCGGGCAGCCGGGCGCCGACGGCGAGGTGGTGCGGCGCAAGCCGTTGCGCGAGAGCGGCGGGCTGGTCGTGCTCAAAGGCTCGCTGGCGCCGGACGGCGCGCTCGTCAAGGTCGCGGGGCTGGCGACGTTGCGCTTTGCGGGACCGGCGCGCGTCTTCGATTCCGAGGAAGCGTGCGTCGACGTGGTCCGGCGTCGTGCGTACCGCCCGGGAGACGTGCTCGTCATCCGGTACGAGGGACCGAAGGGCGGGCCCGGCATGCGGGAGATGCTCGGCGTGACTGCGCTGCTCGTCGGCCAGGGCATGGGGGAAAAGATCGCGCTGGTCACCGACGGGCGATTNNGGCGTCATTGCGCTGGACGTTGCGCCGCGCGTGCTGGCGCAGCGCAAGCGCGCCTTGCGCTCGCCACGCCGCGCAGCGCTCTCCGGCGCGCTGGAAAAGTATGCGGCCCTGGTCGGCTCGGCGTTCGCCGGCGCGGTCACGCATCGGGGCGGCGGCCGCACGCGGCGCTAGGCATGCGCGGTCAAGGCGCGGCGCGCGGAACGGGAAACGCGTTTGTCAAGGTGCGCGCGCGTTCTAATTGCCTTTTCTTTTCGCCGCTGCGGCGTGATCGCAACACCGCTGAAAAAAATTTTGTTGATCTGATTCGGCAACGCGCGCGGACGCCATTGTGCGCAGATTGCGTTGCCGATATGATGCGCTCGCCGTCGTCGAGCCGGAGTCGTCGCGCAGTGCGCGGCGTGGCCGCACGAATCGCGCAATTCGGGGAGAAGGGGAATCGGCATGCCAACGGTGGTGACCAAGTCGGACCTCGTCGAGGCCGCGGCGAAGGCCGGCAATCTGAGCAAAGTCGCAGCTGGGGATGCCGTGAACGCCGTGTTCGACGCCATCGTCACCGGCGTGGCCAAAGGCAAGCGCGTGACGGTGGTGGGATTCGGCACGTTTCTGCCGCGCAAGCGCAAGGCGCGCGTCGGCCGGAATCCGGCGAGCGGCAAAGAGGTCAAGATCACGGCGCGGACCCTGCCNNTTTTTTGAGCACGTTGCAAAGCAGCATCCGAGTTGGCAGAATCGCCGTCACGCGACCGTGGCGACCATGAACCAACTGCTGATTCTCTCCCTCGACAGCCACGGCGTGCCGCATCGCTGGATCAGCTGGCAGCAGGCGTGCTTCTACTACGCGAAGAATCTCGTCGCGTGGACGCTCGGCGACCGGACCTTTACGTTCTACGGCGGCATCTCCCGCTACACCGGCGAGCGCTCGAGCATCACCGCGCATTCGATCATCGCCATCAAGGGCAAGGCCCTCGCGGCGAAGGGATTCCATCAGGTGCCGCCGCTCAACAACCGCGAGCTGTTCCGGCGCGATCGCCATCTGTGCGCGTATTGCGGCGGGGAATTCAGTTTCTTCCGTCTGACGCGCGACCACATCGTGCCGCTGTCGCGCGGCGGGCGCGACCTGTGGATGAACGTCGTGACCGCGTGCCGGCAGTGCAACGGCCACAAGCGCAACCGCCTGCTGGAGGAATCCGGCATGCAGCTGCTGTACGCGCCTTATGTGCCGAACAAGGCGGAGTTCCTGATCCTGACCAACCGGCGCATCCTGGCGGATCAGATGGAATTTCTGCAGCAGCACGTCGCGGCGCATTCGCGTCTCGTACTCGCTCCCGGCTGAAGCCGGCCGCTGGAAGCCCTGCGTCGATGAAGCCGGCCTACTGGGATCAGGCCCGGCGCGCGCTCGCGCGCGACGACGCGGTGCTCGCGGGCATCATCCGGCGCCACCCGCGGGTGCACCTCGAGTCGCGCGGCGACGCGTTCCAGACGCTGGCGCGCTCGATCGTCGGGCAGCAGATTTCCGTCAAGGCGGCGCAGTCGGTCTGGGACCGCTTCGGCGCGCAGGCGCGGCCGATGACGCCGGCGTCGGTCCTCGCGCTTCGCGCGGACGCGCTGAGAAGCTGCGGACTGTCCGCGCGCAAGGCGGAGTACCTGCAGGATCTTGCGCAGCGCTTCGCCGCGGGCCTCGTGCACGTCGCGCGCTGGGACGCCATGCCCGACGAGGACGTCATCGCAGACCTGGTGCAGGTGCGCGGGATCGGTCGCTGGACGGCGGAAATGTTCCTCATGTTCAACCTGCTGCGTCCCGACGTGCTGCCGGTGGCGGACCTCGGACTGCAGCGCGCGGTGAGCCTCGCGTATCGCCGGGGCCGCCCGGTCACTGCGGGCACGCTGCAGCGCATTGCACGCGGCTGGGCGCCCTGGCGATCGGTGGCGACGTGGTACCTGTGGCGCTCGCTGGACCCGGTGCCGGTGGCGTATTGAGCGCAGAGTAGAATTCCGCCGCCATGAAGACCGCGTTCCTCGATTTCGAGCAGCCGATCGCCGAGCTGGAAAGCCGCATCGAAGAATTGCGCTACATGCAGGACGACTCGGCGCTCGACGTGTCCGAGGAGATCGCGCGCCTGACCAAGAAGAGCCAGGCGCTGACCAAGGAGATCTACGCCAGGCTCTCGCCCTGGCAGGTGGCGCAGATCGCGCGCCATCCGCAGCGGCCCTACACGCTGGACTACGTGCAGGCCTTGTTCACGCAGTTCGCGGAGCTGCACGGCGACCGCGTGTTCGCCGACGATGCGTCGATCGTCGGCGGCCTGGCGCGCTTCGAGGGCACGGCCTGCGTGGTGATCGGTCACCAGAAGGGGCGCGACACGAAGGAAAAGATCCTGCGCAACTTCGGCATGCCGCGTCCGGAGGGCTACCGCAAGGCCCTGCGCCTGATGCGGCTGGCGGAAAAATTCAGCCTGCCGCTGTTCACTTTCGTCGACACGCCGGGCGCCTACCCGGGCATCGACGCCGAGGAGCGCGGCCAGTCGGAGGCGATCGGCCGCAATCTCTTCGAGCTGGCGCGCCTGAAGACGCCGGTGATCGCCACGGTGATCGGCGAGGGCGGCTCGGGCGG
>DKBI01000051.1 GCA_002451175.1 Betaproteobacteria bacterium UBA6904 | reverse complement strand
CTGCGCGCGCAGGTGCTTCTTCACGGTGAGCGGAAAGTAGGTGCCGCCCTTCACCGTCGCGTCGTTGCAGACGATGACGCACTCGCGGCCCGCGACGCGGCCGATCCCGGTGATGATGCCGGCGCCCGGCGCCTCGTCGTTGTACAGGCCGAGCGCCGCGAGCTGGCCGACCTCGAGAAACGGCGCGCCGGGGTCGAGCAGCGCCGCGACGCGCTCGCGCGGCAGGAGCTTGCCGCGCGCTACGTGCTTGGCGCGCGCGCCCTCGTCGCCGCCGCGAGCGATGCGCTCGACGTTGCCCCGCAGGTCCGCGACCAGGCCCTGCATGCGCGCCGCGTTGGCGCGGAATTCGGCCGCGCGCGGATCGAGCTGGCTGCGGAGCACGGGCATGGCGGGCGACTCAGTGCTTGTCCTTCGGCTGCGGCCGCGGCGCGGTCGGACGCCCGGCCTTCTTCCATTCCGCGTAGCCGCCTGCGAGGTGCAGCACGCGCTCGAAACCCATCTCCTGGAGCGTGGCTGCCGCGAGCACGCCGCGCCAGTCGGCGGCGCAATACAGGATGTACTGCTTGTCCGGCGTGAACACCGCCTTGTAGTACGGGCTCTCCGGATCGACCCAGAATTCCAGCATGCCGCGCGGCGCATGGAAGGCGCCGGGAATCATGCCCTCGCGCTCCAGCTCGCGCACGTCGCGGATGTCGACGAACACGGTATCCGGGTCGCCGAGCCGCGCCTGCGCGTCGGCGGCGGTGATGCCCACGGTCTTGCGCTCGGCCTCGGCGAGCAGCTGCTTGAAGCCCCTCTTCAATGCCATGGCATGTCTCCTCTCTCTGCCGCGCCGCTGCGGCGCAGCGGCGGCGCTGGCCGCTTGACGTTACCCGGCGGCGAGCGCCCGCCCGATCACCAGCCGCTGGATGTCGCTCGCGCCCTCGTAGATNNCCGTAGCCGCCGTGAATCTGGATCGCGTCCGAGCACACCGTTTCCGCCATCTCCGAGGCGAAGAGTTTGGCCATCGACGCCTCCTTCAGGCACGGTGCGCCGGCATCGCGCAGGCGCGCCGCGTGCAGGTAGAGCTGCCGGCCGGCCTCGATCTGCGTCGCCATGTCGGCGAGCCGGAAACTGACTGCCTGGTGCTCGATCAGCGGCTTGCCGAAGCTGTGCCGCTCGTGCGCATACGCGAGCGCCGCCTCGAGCGCGGATTGCGCCATGCCGACGGACTGCGCGGCGACATTGATGCGCCCGGACTCGAGGTTGGAGAGCGCGATGCGATATCCGTTGCCCGCCACGCCGAGCAGATGGTCGTCGGGGACGACGCAGTTCTCGAGGACGATCTGCGCGGTGTCGGAGGCGTGCTGGCCCGATTTCTCCTCGACGCGCGCGACGACGTAACCGGGCGTGCGCGTCGGCACGACGAAGGCGCTGATGCCCTTCTTGCCCGCCGCACGGTCGCTCACCGCAAAGACGATCGCGACGTCGGCGTTCTTGCCGGACGTGATGAACTGCTTCACGCCGTTCAGGCGCCAGCCCGCGTCGCAGCGCTCGGCGCGCGTCGTCAGCGCGCTGGCGTCCGAGCCGGTGTGCGGCTCGGTGAGCGCAAAGGCGCCGAGGAGCTCGCCCGCGGCGATCGGCTTCAGCCAGCGCGACTTCTGCGCCGCGCTGCCGTGGCCGAGCAGGATCCCGGCGGCGAGATTGTTCACCTGCACGATCGTCGAGGTGGCGCCTTCGCCTGCCGCGAGCTCTTCGATGACGATGGCGAGCGACGTGTGGTCCATGCCCGCGCCGCCCCAGTCCTCCGGGGTGGCGACGCCCATCAAGCCCATTTCGCCGATCGCCTTGAGGGCCTCGCGCGGAAAATAGTGCTCGCGGTCCCAGCGGGCGGCGTGCGGCCGCAGGTGCTCGCGCGCGAAGCGCCGCACGGTGTCGCGGATCATGTCGTGCTGTTCGGTCGCGGCCATGTCAGTCGGGTTGCACGTAGGTGACGGTGTGGTGGGTGAACAGGCGGCCCGCGCGATTGTGGCACTCCGCGGTGCCGTAGATGCGCCGCCGGCCGGCTTTCAGGATGCGCGCGCTGCAGTAGACGTGCTCGCCCTTCGCGGGCGCGAGGAAGACGGTGTTCAGCTCCGAGGTGAGCGCGTCGAACGCCAGGCCGAAGCGCCCCTTGATGGCGAGCCACATCGCGCAGTCGGCCGCGGCCATCAGCGAGGGCCCGTTGATGATGCCGCCCGGGCGCTCGAGGCTGCGGCGGTGCGGGAGCTCGAGCGTGCAGCTCCCGTCGCCGACCTTCACCACGCGGAAACCGTAGAAACGCACGAAGCGCGCCCGGTCGATGAGCAGCTGCAGCGCGGCGCGCGAGGGGCGCTTCACGCCAGTTCCAGCGCGATGGCCGTCGCTTCGCCGCCGCCGATGCACAGCGAGGCCACGCCGCGCTTGCCGCCCGTCTTCCTGAGGGCGCCCAGCAGCGTGACCATGATGCGTGCGCCGGATGCGCCGATCGGATGGCCGAGCGCGCAGGCNNTGGGGCAGGTGGTGCTCCCGCATGGCGGCCATCGTGACGACCGCGAAGGCCTCGTTGATCTCGTACAGATCGACGTCCTTCGCCGACCAGCCCGTGCGCTGGAAGAGCTTGGCGATGGCGCCGACCGGCGCGGTCGTGAACCAGCCCGGCTCCTGGGCGTGCGTGGTGTGCGCGACGACCGTGGCGAGCGGCTCGAGGCCGCGCTTTTCCGCAGCGGAGCGCCGCATCATGACGAGCGCCGCGGCGCCGTCCGAAATGCTGCTCGAGTTGGCCGCCGTCACGGTGCCGTCCTTGCGGAAGGCGGGCTTGAGGGTCGGGATCTTGGCGAGGTTCGCCTTGAAGGGCTGCTCGTCGGTCTCGATGAATTTCTCTTCCTTGCCGGCCTTCACCGCGATGGGAACGGTTTCCCAGGCGAACGAGCCGTCCTGGTTGGCCTTCTGCGCGCGCTCGAGGGAGGCGATGGCGAAGGCGTCCTGCGCCTCGCGCGCGAACGCGTATTTCTGCGCGCAGTCCTCGGCGAAGGTGCCCATCAGCCGGCCCTTGTCGTAGGCGTCCTCCAGGCCGTCGTAGAACATGTGATCGAGCACCTGCTGGTGACCCATGCGATAGCCGGTGCGCGCCTTGGGCATCAGGTAGGGCGCGTTGGTCATCGATTCCATGCCGCCCGCGACGATCACCTCGGCGCTGCCGACCGCAAGCAGGTCGTGGGCGAGCATCGCCGCTTTCATGCCCGAGCCGCACATCTTGTTGATGGTCGTGCACCCGGCGGCGAGCGGCAGGCCGGCGCCGAGGGAGGCCTGGCGCGCCGGCGCCTGGCCCTGGCCGGCCGGCAGCACGCAGCCCATGATCACCTCCTGCACCTCCTCGGGCTTGATCGAGGCGCGCTCGACCGCGGCGCGGATCGCCGCGGCGCCGAGTTCCGGCGCGGCGAAGCCCTTGAGTTCTCCCTGGAAACCGCCCATGGGGGTGCGGGCGGCTGCGACGATGACGACGGGGTCCGATGGCATGAATTACTCCTTCAGGTCGAAACGTTGTTCCCGAAGCGGCACGCCCCAGGTCGGGTCCGTGCGCTCCCACGTCAGGGATGGTGCGGAATCCGGCGCGTCGCGGCCGATCAGGGCCCGCGCGCGCTGCAGGATTTCCGGCGCGAATGGACAGGCCCTGCGCGCCTGCGTGTCGATATGCACGCCCGTGAGCTCGCACACGGCGGCAACGTCGCCGGAGGCGGCGTCGCGCATCTCGTGCGAAAAGCGCAGCACCTTGTCGCGCGCTTCAAGAATCGCGGAGCCGATCACGACGGTATCTCCCGCGTTCAGCTCGCGCCGGTAGGTGATGTTCTGCTGCACGGCCGCCATGCCGCGGTTCTGCGAGCGCAGCCACGCCGCGGTCATGCCCACGTGTGCGAAGAGGTTCCAGGTCGCCTCGTCGAACTTGCCGACGTACCACATGACGTTCATGTGACCCATGTGGTCGCAGTGCCAGGGATACACCGTGCCGCGGTAGGTCTCGAGCCGCCCGCTCACTTCGCGACCCCGCTGCGGCTCACGCCCAGGTCGCGCAGCAGGCCGTCCTCGAGCCCGTAGATCCAGGCGTGCACCGAGAGCGGCTGGTGCCGCGTCCAGGCTTCCTGGACGACGGACGAGGCGCACACGTGGTCCATCTGCTCGAGCACGTTCAGCTCGCAAAGCCGCCGCTCGCGGCGCAGGGGATCGGCGATCGCGGCGAGCTCGGCCGCGTACTTCGACTGCACGTCCTGCACATGGTGCAGCCAGCTCTCCGCCAGGCCGACCTTCTGCCGGGCGATCGCCGCGCGCACGCCGGCGCACCCGTAATGCCCGCAGACGATGATGTGGCGCACCTGCAGCAGCTCGACCGCGAAGTGCAGCACGCTCAGGCAGTTGAGGTCGGTGTGCACGACCAGGTTCGCCACGTTCCGGTGGACGAACACTTCGCCGGGAGCAAGCCCCGTGATCTCGTTCGCCGGCACGCGGCTGTCGGAGCAGCCGATCCAGAGGAACTTCGGCGACTGCTGCTGCGCGAGCTTCTGGAAGAAACCGGGCTCCGCGGCGCGCTTGCGCTCCGCCCAGGCGCGGTTCTGCTCGAGCAGGCGGTCGGTCTCGCTCATTGCGTCTCGGCGAAGAACTCGCGGCCGATCAGCCAGCGGCGGATTTCCGAGGTGCCGGCGCCGATCTCGTAGAG
>DKBI01000163.1 GCA_002451175.1 Betaproteobacteria bacterium UBA6904 | reverse complement strand
TGGCCGGGCTGCGGACCGAACGCATCGAGCACCTTGCGGGTCTCTGCGCGCGCCTGGTCGGGGGATGCGTAGAGAACCCCGGGGTCGAGGTTGCCCTGCAACGCCACGCGCTGGCCGACTCGGCGGCGCGCATCGGCGGCGTCCGTGGTCCAGTCCAGGCCAATGGCGTCAAATCCGCTCGCCGCCATGGCGTCCAGCCATTGCCCGCCGCCCTTGGTGAACAGAATCGCCGGCACGCGCCGACCCTCGGCATCGCGACGAATGCCTTCGAGCACACGCCGCGCATACTGCAGCGAAAAGGTCTCGTAGGCCTTGGCGCTCAGGTTTCCGCCCCAGGTATCGAAAATCATGACCGCCTGCGCGCCCGCTTCGATCTGGGCGTCCAGATAGCGGGCCACGGCCCGCGCGTTGACGTCGAGGATGTGATGCAGAAGATCCGGGCGGCCATAAAGCATCTTCTTCAGCGCCGGAAAATCGGCGCTGCCGCCTCCCTCGATCATGTAGCAGGCGAGCGTATAGGGACTGCCCGCGAAGCCGATCAGCGGCACGCGACCGTCGAGCGCGCGGCGAATCTCTCGCACGGCATCGAGCACGTAGGCCAGTTCGCTTCCGGGGTCCGGGACGCCGAGCCGGCGAATGTCCGATTCTTCGCGCAGCGGGCGCTCGAATCGCGGCCCTTCGCCTTCCGCGAAACTCAGGCCCAGGCCCATCGCATCGGGCACCGTCAGGATGTCCGAGAACAGGATCGCCGCATCGAGCGGAAACCGCTCGAGGGGCTGCATCGTCACCTCGCAGGCCAGGGCGGGCGACTTGGCGAGCGCAAGAAAGCTGCCGGCGCGCGCGCGAACCGCGTTGTATTCGGGCAGGTAGCGGCCGGCCTGGCGCATCAGCCACACCGGCGCGTGGTCCGTGGGCTGGCGCAGCAGCGCGCGCAGGAGCGTATCGTTGGCGAGCGGTTTCACGCGCGCAGTTTACCCGTGATGACGCGCCACTCCTGTGCGGTGACCGGCGTAATGGAGAGCCGATTGCCGGGGCGCAGCACCCAGAGCCCGGCGAGCGCTCGCGCGACGCGGAGTTCCCTCAGGCTCACGAGGCGCGTCTTGCGCAGCGCGCGCACGTCGACGTTGACCCAGCGGGGCGAAGCCCGGGTCGCCTTGGGGTCGTAATAGGGACTGTTCCGGTCGAACTGCGTCGCGTCCGGATAGGCCTCGGAGGCCACTTCGGCGAGCCCCGCGATGCCCGGTTCGGCGCAGCTCGAGTGGAAGAACAGCACGCCATCGCGGACGCGCATCGCATCGCGCATGAAGTTTCGGGCCTGGTAGTTGCGCACGCCGCTCCAGGGCACGGTGCGTCCCGGCGCCGCAAGCACGTCGTCGATCGAGCATTCCTGCGGCTCGGACTTCATCAGCCAGTAATTCACGTTGGGTGGGCCCTGGTGCCGGCGACGGCCCGCGCGCGAATCGCGGCGAACCTCGCCCTGAGAGTGCCCCCCGCGCATGCCGGTGAGCCCGGCTCCCGAACCCTGCCAAACAGGGTGGTTGCGTTCCGGTCACATCAGGTTCGTCCGGCACGCAAGGCGTGGGACGATCACAACAGTGACGATCGAGTCCGCAACCTCAGGAAGCTATCGGTTCGGAAAAATAAGGCCCTGTCGCGCACGGCAGGGGGCGCTTCGATTGTACTGCTAGAACAGCTTTTCCTGGCTTGCGAGCGCCGCGTCGATGCGCGATTCAATCGAGGCCATGCGGCGCTTGGCCTGACCCAGGTCCACGCCGCCGGAGACTTTCGTGGCCAGCAGTTCGTGCGCGATGTTCAGCGCGACCATGACGGCGATGCGCTCGCTTCCCGAGACCTTCCCTGACTTGCGCACCTCGTTCATCTTGCCGTCGATGTAGGCGACGGCCTGCAGCAGCGCCTCGCGCTCGGCGTCGTCGCAGGCGACGCGATAGGTGCGGCCGAGGATGCTGACTTCGAGGGTGTTGGCACCGGCAGCCATGCAGGGCTCAGTCCGGCAGGCGCGCGATGAGTTGCTCGAGGCGCGCCCGCGCCGACTCCACGCGCTCGCCGAGGCGGCGGTTCTCCTGCTGCGCGGCAGCGACTTCCTGGCGCAGCGCCGCGTTGTCGTTGCGAAGCCGCTCGCACAGGCCAACGAGCTGCGCCACCTTGGTTTCCAGCGATGCGAACTCGGCTTCCACGGAGCGACAATATGTTGCAATTCCGTCGCTAGGTCAAGAAACAGCGGCGGAATGTGAAAGTGATTCCTGACGTCCGCCGCGGGGCGCCGCAAGGCGGTCAACGCCCTGCGCGGACCTGGTCGAAGAGCGTGCACAGGCGTTCCGCCCCGTCGAGGATGCGCGGCGTATGCCGCTGCAGCAGGTCGGGCGGGATCGAGTACAGGCGCTCCTTTGCCACCGCCGGCAATTGCGGGAAGGCACGCCAGTCGTCCAGCCACACCGGCCGGGTCTCGCCCACGCCGCTCGCGACGATCACTTCCGGCGCCGCGCGCAACACCGCCTCGCGCTCGATGGGTGGCGCGATGACCGGCAGCCCGGCGAAGACGTTTTCGCCGCCGCACATCTGCATCACCTTGCTGATCAGGTGATCGCCGTTGACCGTCATGAGGGGCCGGTTCCACACCTGATAGAAGACGCGCAGCCGCGGCTTGGCGGCATTGGCCCGGCGAAGGGCTTCAGCGCGTGCGCGGAATTCCGCGGCCGCTGCGTCAGCGGCGGTTTGCGTGCCGGCGAGCGTCCCCAGCGTCTGCAGCGTGCGCGCGACATCGTCGAGTTCGCGGGGCTCGGACCGATAGACGGGCACGCCCAAAGCGGCGATGCGCTCGATCTGACGGCGACTCCCCGCGTTCGGCCACGCCGCCACGAGATCTGGTTTCAGCTGCAGCAGTGCCTCCAGGCGGATGCCGCTCTCGCTGCCAATCCGCGGCAGTGTCTTTGCCGCCTCCGGGTAGTCGCTGTGCTCGATGGCGCCGACGAGGCGCGCGCCCGCGCCAGCCGCGTAGAGCAATTCCGTGAGGTGGGGCGAAAGGCTGACGATGCGGCGTGCCGGCCCGGCCAGCGTGACGCGGTGTCCGTAGTCGTCGACGACGCTGATCTCCGCGCGCACGGGCGCGGCGGCGCAAAGCATGATGGCGATCAAAGCCCGCAGCATGGTGCGCCTATAATATCGGCGCAGCACGCTGCAAGGTGTCCCGGGAGCCGATCCGATCTCCCGGGATGAAACGGGAAACGGGTGCGTGGCGCCGGGATGGCGCCGCAATGCCCGTACTGCCCCCGCAACGGTAAGCGAGGCGGCGCACGCTTCGGCCACTGCAAGACCTCATGGTCTTGCGGGAAGGCCGTGCGCCCCGCGGAGTTGAAACCGCCACTCGCGAGTCCGGAGACCGGCCTTGCCGCGCCTTACCCACCCTTGTTCGTGCGTCGGGGACGACGCCGGGGAGACGTCAATGCGCCGCTTCCGTGGTTTGTCGAGCTTCTTGCTGGCAGGAATCGTTGCGTCAGCGCCGGCGGCGGCCGAAGAGACGGTAGTGATCACCGCGACGCGATTTCCGGATGCGCGCAACGAACTCCCGGTGGGCGTCACGCTGATCTCGGCGGACGACTTGCGCCGCAGCCCGTCCTCGAACCTGGCCGAAATCCTCGCCCAGTTCGGCCTGCTGCACATCCGCGACAACGCCGGCTCGCCGAACGCGCAGCTCGATTTGCGCGGGTTCGGCGCCACGGGCGACCAGAACACGCTCGTGCTGCTCGACGGCGTGCGGATGTCCGAGAACGAGCAGCAGCCGGCGCAGCTGAGCCGCATCCCGATCGAATCCATCGAGCGCATCGAGATCGTGCGCGGCGCCGGCGCGGTCCTCTATGGCGGCGGTGCGACCGGCGGCACGATCAACATCATCACGCGGCGACCGGGATCCGGCGAGACGCGCGCCTACGCGCTCGGTCGCGCCGGTGGCTACGGCACCCGGGAGTTTCGCGCCGGGATGAGCCGGCAGGCCGAGAGCCTCGGCTTTTCCTTCGCCGTCTCCGACGAGGATACGTCGGGTTACCGGCGCAACAACCGGTTCCAGCAGACCAACCTCGCGGCGCGGCTGGAGGCGCGCGGTGCGCGGGGTCACGGCTATCTGCAGGCCAGCGTCGACACGCAGAGCCTGCGCCTGCCGGGCGCGCTCACCGAGGCGCAGATGCTCGCCGACCGCCGGCAGACCTTGACGCCCGACGACACGAGCCGGCGCAGCGGCAACCAGCTGGTGGCGGGCGGCGCCTGGCGCGGGTGGGGTGCCGAGTGGTCCGCCGATCTCGCCTATCGGGACAAGCGCGCAGAGGCGTTCTTCGCCCTGTTCGGCGGTTTCTACACGGACACGCACGCCGACACATGGAACTTCACGCCGCGTGCGAAATGGACCTTCGAGGCGTTCGGCCGCGGCCACGAACTCGTCGCCGGCGTCGACCTCGAGCGCTGGGACTACGACACGCTCAGCGCGCCGGCGCCCGGCGCGGCGGGCGCGGCGTTTTCGCGCCGCGTCGGGACCCTGGAGAACTCGGCGCTGTACGCGCAGGCGAGCCTCTGGGCCGGTCCGGTGACGCGGGTCGTGCTCGGCGCGCGCACACAGCGCAATCGCGACCGCCTCTCGGAGCAGGTCTTTCCGCTGGATGATCGCAGCGCCGAGCGCCAGCTGCACGCCTACGAGGTCGCCGCGCGCCATGCATTCGGCCACGGATGGTCGGGCACGTTGCGTGCGGCGCGCAGTTTTCGGACCGCCAATTTCGACGACAACGCGTGTTTCTTTCCGCCGTGCGCGCAGCGGCTGCTCGAGCCGCAGATTGCGCACACCGGGGAGTTCGCGCTCGAGTACGAGCGCGGCGGGCTGTACGCACGCGCCGCAGCGTACGCGATGCGACTGCGCGACGAGATCTATTTCAGCCCGCTCGTGTTTGCCAACGTCAACCTGTCGCCGACCCGCCGCCGCGGCCTGGAGCTGCAGGGCGGGTGGCGCATCACCCCGGCGCTCGAGCTGAACGGCTCGCTGGCGCTGCTCGACGCGCGTTTTCTCTCGGGCACCTACGGTGGCGTGGAGGTATCCGGCAAGCGCGTGCCGCTGGTACCGCGCGAGATCGCGGGCGCCACGGCGTCTTGGCAGTTCGCGCCGAGCAGCCGGCTGAACGCGAGCCTGCGCTGGGTCGGACCGCAGCACTACGACAACGACCAGGCCAACACCTTCGGGCGGCAACAGCCCGGCTACACGGTGGCCGGCCTGAAGCTCGAACAGCGGATCGGTCGCTGGGCGCTGGCGCTCGAAGCGAGCAATCTCTTCGATCGCAAGTACTACAGCTACGGCGTCTGGGATTTCGGCACGAGCTTCAGCGCGTTTCCGGCGCCGGGGCGCGCGCTGTTCGGTACGCTCGCCTGGCGCGCGGACTGAGCGCTTCGCCACTGCGCGCGCTGGTGTATCTTGCGCGCATGGTTTGGAGACCCATGCTGCGCCGGGCGCCGCGGGCCGGCTGAATGCGCATCGCCCTCGTTCGGCAGCGTTACAACCCGTTCGGGGGTGCCGAGCGGTTCGTCGAGCGTGCGCTAGCCGCACTGGAGCGAATCGGGGCCGAGGTGACGCTCATCGCGCGGCGCTGGGATGCGTCGCCCGGCCGGCGCGTGCTGAGGGTCGATCCGCCCTACGTCGGCAGTCTCTGGCGCGACGCGGGGTTCGCGCGAGCCGCCCGCGCCGAGTGGCAGCGCGAAGGCTTCGATCTCGTGCAGTCGCACGAACGCATTCCCGGCTGCTCGATCTATCGCGCGGGCGACGGCGTGCATCGCCAGTGGCTGGCGTACCGGGCGGCCGCCGCGACCCCGTGGGAGCGCGCGGCGATCGCTGCCAGTCCGTACCATCGTTACCTGTGTGCCGCGGAACGGCAACTCTTCCTGCACCCCGCGCTGCGCGCGGTGATCTGCAATTCGCGCATGGTGCGCGACGAGATCCAGCGCCATTTCGGGCTCCCGCCAGGCAAGCTCCCGGTGATCTACAACGGCGTGGACCTGGCGCACTTTGCGCCGCCCGCGGCGCGCGCGCGCGCGCCGCGAACGCGTTTCCTGTTCGTCGGCTCAGGATTCGCACGCAAGGGAATGGACAGCGTCTTGCGCGCGCTGGCCATCGTCCCGGACGCGGAGCTGGTCGTCGCGGGGCGCGATCGCGACGCCG
>DKBI01000303.1 GCA_002451175.1 Betaproteobacteria bacterium UBA6904 | reverse complement strand
GTCTGGTTCAAGAACGCCGGCGGCCGCTCGCAGACCGAGGTGGCGAGCGTGCTCGCCTCGACGATCTGGCGCCTCGCCGACGAGATCGTGAACAATCTGTCGAAGTTCGATTGCGACATCGTCACGCTGGAGCGCGGCGTGCGCATCCTCGGCGAGGTGGCGGTATTCCTTCTTCACATGAGCGATCGCATGGTCTACGGACGCCTGCCGGAGTCCGATCGCGCGGCGCTCGTGCAGGCGACCGGCCAGCGGCTGGCGGAACTGGTGGAGGAAAACATCCGCAAGATGGGCGGCGAGAAGGACTTCGACTATCGGGCCAATTTCATCGACTTCATCAACCGCCGCAGCGCCGACTACGCGACGTTCGAATGCCCGCCCGAGCAGCCGAGCTTCCCGCTGCTGCGCTGCCTGGGCCTCGCCGTGCGCGAGCTCATGGTCGAATCGGATCAGCCCTGGGTCGCGGACCGCATCATGGACATCGACGCCCCGGAAGCGCTTGGCATGCTGAAGAAGACCGTGGACGGGCTGCTGTCGCCGAAGACCTCCGGATCGCGGCGCGCGCAGATCGCCGGCGACTGACCTCGGGCTCGGCCTTGCCTGCGCCCTTCGCAGCGTTCGCGGGCGATTATTCCCGATGGCGCGCGGGCAAGCTGGCGGCGTATCCGGCACGCGCCGGCGAATTGATCGTCGAAGTCCGCGACCCCCGGAAGCTCTCGGACGCAGAAAAATCCGCCCTCGCCGAGCGCGTGCGACGCGCAAACATGGCGGTCTACGCGAGTCGCTGCGGAAGCGAAGAGGACCGCGCGATCCCGGCGGCGCTCGGGCGGCAGTTCGGCCTGCACCGGATGGACGCCAACTGGCTGGCGGACGAGGACGGCATCTCGAGCGTTGCGGTGCGCGAGGGCATGCAGCGGGGAGAATTCATCCCCTACACGAACCGGCCGATCGGCTGGCATACCGATGGCTACTACAACGCGCCGGAGCGATGCATCCGCGCCTTCATCCTGCATTGCGTGCGGCCTGCCGCCGAGGGCGGCGAGACGATGCTGCTCGATCACGAATTGCTCTACCTGCAGCTCCGCGATGCCGACCCGGAGGGTTTGCGGGCCTTGATGCGGCCGGGCGCCATGACGATCCCCGCGCGCACAGCGCCGGACGGCACGATCGAGCGCCCGGCGCAGAGCGGCCCCGTGTTCTCCTTCGACGCGACCGACGGCGCGCTGCACATGCGATACACCGCGCGCGCGACGAACATCACCTGGGCCAGCGATTCCGCGACGACGGCGGCGGTCCGGTTTCTGTCGCAGCGACTGGAGGGCGAGGCCGCCTATGCGCTGCGCATGCGTCTCGAATCCGGGATGGGTGTGATCTGCAACAACGTCCTGCACACGCGCAGCGCCTTTCGCGACCGGCCGGACGCCCCTCGTCTGCTCTATCGCGCCCGCTATTACGACCGCATCCGCGCGGGCTGACGCCGAAGCGCGGGCCGGGTCAGCGCGACGCCTGGCCCCTTGCCGAGACGAGCGCCTGCCCGCGCCAGATCTGCACCCAGGCGCCGCGAAAGTGCGCCTGATACACCGGACCGGCCTCGCCGTCCGCGTGGCGCTGGCGCTCGATCGTGATGACCTGCCCGCGCGGATGCGCCCTCACCCACTCCGGGAGTTCCGGGCCGTCGAGGATCTCGATCGGCTCCCGGAGGCGGCCGGCGAAGTTGTACTGCGCGTGATACTTCCCCAGATGCGCGAGCGGCGTTCCCTCGCGCTGCAGCGCCGCGATGTGCTCGGCGGTGGGTCCGGGATCGGCATAGGGCGCGATGGCCGGAATGATGCCCGCCAGAATCACGACGAGCGCGCCCAGCGTCCCGAAGGCCAGCGCCCGCGTCTGCACGAGAATCGCGCGTCGGGCGAACGCCAGAAGCACGAGCGGCGCCAAGGCCGCCACGGCAATCGGCCAAACGGGCAGTCCCGACGTCCACTGCGGGAGATCGAGTGCCGCCGGATGGGTTCTCGCGTAGAGCAGCCCTGCGGGTAGCGCGAGGAAACCACCCGCCGGCAACAGGATCTCCCACACGCGCGGCCGGTCCGTCAGGCGGCTCAACGCAAACCCGGCGACCAGCGCGAACGCCGGCAGCATCGGCACGAGATACTTGGCCTGCTTGCCGCTCACCAGCGAAAACCCCAGCACGGTGAGCACCAGCCACGCCGCGACGAAGCGGCCGCCCTCGGCGAATTCCGGCCTTGCCGCGCGCAACCCGCGCCAGAGCGCCGGCCAGACGAGCCAAGGGAACAGCAGCGCCGGCAGCAGCGGCGCGTAGTACCACCAGGGAGCGCGGTGCGCGAACGACTCGGCGACACGCCCTGCCGTCTGTCCCCAGAAAATCGCGCGCCGGTAGGTTTCCCCGCCGAAATATCCCGCCGGAATCGCCCAGAGCAGCGCCAGCGCAGCGCCCAGCAGCAAGGCGCCCAGCACGCCGAGATACCAGCGGCCCGGCGCCGATCGCGCCCTGGAACTCCACCAGGGCGCGACGACCGCGACCGGCAGCAAATGCAACAGGATGACCGGTCCCTTGGCGAGGACGCCGAGGCCGATCCCCGCGCCGAGCCAGAGCCAGCCTGCGCGGCGACCTTCACGCGCCGCGAGCACGATGCCGATCATTCCCACGAGGGCCGAGACCGCGAGGAGCAGATCGAACATCGTCAGCGTCACCATCGCGGCGAAGAGCAGCGTGCCGGAGAGCACCCAGCCGGCGAACTGCGCGACGCGCGGCTCGCCGGGCCAGAGCTGCTGCGCGAGGCGGTGTTGCAGGAGCAACGTGCCGAGCGCGCAGAGCGGCGCCACCAGCCGTGGCCACCAGTCGTTCACGCCGAAGACGGCCCATCCAAGATGGATGAGCCAGAAGAGCAGCGGCGGCTTGTGGCTGTAAGGCTCGCCGTTGATGTGGGGAACGAGAAAATCCCCGCGCAGCCACATCTCCCACGCCACGCTGACGTACCGGGTCTCGTCGACGGGCCACAACGGGCGCAGGCCGATCGAGGCCGCGGCGAGCCCGGCCCAGGCGATGAGCAGGGCCGCAAACCAGCGATCGCGCAGCAGTGAGGAATTCATCCCGGCCCGCCGGTCGATTCGGCCGTGCCCGTTTCCTCGAGCACCGCGTCGACGTCCTCGCCCAGGGATTTCCCGTGGCGGACCTTGCGGTAGAGCGCCGTGCCGATCACCCCGGAAATGACGAAAAGCAACACCGCAATGGCGATGCGCAGGCCGGCTCCAAGCTCCACGCCGCTGCCCGCCAGCGCAAACACCAGCGTCTGCGGCACATAGCCGACCAGCGAGCCGCCAAGGAACGGCGTTGCGGGAACCCGCGTCACGCCAGCCGCGAGGTTGGTCACGAAGTTGTTGCCGACTGGCAGGAGGCGGATGAGCAAGGTCATCGAGAACGGATGCGCGGCGATGAAGTCCTCGACGCGCCGCGCACGCGCCGCCCAGCGGGCGCTGACGAGCGGCCGGCCGACGAAGCGCGCATAGAAAAACGTCAGGCCGCAGCCGATCTCGGTCGCCGCCAGCGCCAACAGCGTGCCGAAAGCGACGCCGAACGCATATCCGCCAAGGAAGCTCACGACGTGCCTCGGCACCGCGATCGCCGTCGCGACCGCCGCCACGCCGACGAACAGCAGTTCGCCGCTCACCCCGCGATTGCGCACCGCGTGATCGATCCATTCCGCGCTCAGCCATTCGCCGAGCCAACCGCCCTCGACGAGGAAACCGACGCCGACGAGCGTCGCCATCAGGGCGATGCCCGAGGCGTAGGCGCGCGCTTTCACGGGCGCGGCCGCTCGACGGTCAGCGGCCGCTTCATGCGCCGCTGCAGCCAAAGCACGCCGACGAGATCGACGATGCCGACCCAGAGGCGATTGTGCAAGCCGTAGTTCGACTGGCCGCGCGTGCGGGGCCGGTGGTGGACCTCGACGGACACCGTGGCGCCGCCTGCGCGCTGCACCAGCGCCGGCAGAAAGCGGTGCATGTGATCGAAGAACGGCAGCTCGAGGCCGACCGCCCGCTGGATGAGCTTGAGGCCGCAGCCGGTGTCCGGCGTCGCGTCGCCGAGCAGGCGCGAGCGCACGCCGTTGGCGATCCGCGACGACAGGCGCTTGAGCCAGGTATCGCGCCGCGACTTGCGGTACCCGCAGATGAGACGCACTTCCCCGGCGCGCGCCGGATCGTCTCGGGCGGCGAGCAGTTTCGGCAGGTCCGCCGGGTCGTTCTGGCCGTCGCCGTCCAGCGTGGCGATCCACTCGCCGCGCGCGGCCCGCAGGCCGCTCCACAAGGCCGCGCTCTGTCCGCAGCTTCGGGCGTGGGTCAGTACGCGCAAGCGCGGATAGCGCTCCATGGCTTCGCGCAGCACCTCCGCCGAGCGGTCGGTGCTCCCGTCGTCGACGTAGATCACCTCGAAATCGCCGCGCGCTTCGAGCGCGGCCTGGATTTCCGCGAGCAGCGGCAGGATGTTCGCCTCCTCGTTGCGCACCGGCACGACCACCGACAGGGGCAGTGCGGAGGTCACTCGCTCGAGAGGGAACGCATCGGTTTGCAGGGCGGCGCCCGCATTATCCCACGCCCTCCGGACCAGCCGCGCGCCGCGCCGCGAATACGCCTCTTGATGCGAGTCAATCCCGTCGTCGCGCGACGCGGCATGATGGGCAACCACTCTGGAGGACCCTCATGGCCAGGAAATCCCCGCGCGGCGCGCGCAACGGGCGCAGCGTCCAATCGCAATTGCCCTCGGGCATCGCGCTGCTGCGCGATCCGCTGTTGAACAAGGGCACGGCGTTCACGCAAGCCGAGCGCCGCGCCCTCGGCCTGCAGGGCCTGCTGCCGCCCTGCGTGGTCAACCAGGACCAGCAGATGCGCCGCATTCTCGAGCACCTGCGCGGCCTGCCGAGCGACCTGGAGAAGTACGTCGATCTGAACGCGCTGCACGACCGCAACGAGGCGCTGTTCTTCCGCGTCGTGGCCGAGAATCCCGACGAGATCATGCCGCTCATCTACACGCCCACCGTGGGCCTCGCCTGCCAGCGCTTCGGGCACATCTTCCAGCGCCCGCGGGGACTGTTCATCAGCGCCGACGACCGCGGGCGCATCGCCTCGGTGTTGCGGAACTGGCCGAACCGCGACGTCGGCGTCATCGTCGTCACCGACGGCGNNTGCGCGGGCGTGCCGCCGGAAAACTGCCTGCCGGTGCTGCTCGACGCGGGCACGGACAACGACGCCCTGCGCGCGGATCCGTTCTACATCGGCCTCAAGCGCAAGCGCCTGCGGGGCGCGGCGTACGACGCGCTGGTCGAGGAGTTCGTCAACGCCGTGCAAAAGGTCTTTCCGGGCGCGCTGATCCAGTTCGAGGATTTCGCCAACACCAACGCNNTTCAACGACGACATCCAGGGCACGGCGGCCGTGGCGCTGGCGGGGATCTATTCCGCGCTGCGCATCGCCGGCGGCACGCTCGCCACGCAGCGCATCCTGTGCCTCGGCGCAGGCGAGGCGGCGACCGGAATCTGCGACCTGATCGTGTCGGCGATGGCCGCCGACGGTCTGGACGAGGCGCAGGCGCGCGGCCGCTGCTGGCTGTTCGACTCGCGCGGCCTGGTGGTTGCGAGCCGCTCGGACCTCGCCGAGCACAAGAAACCGTACGCGCATGCGCACGCCCGGATCGCCGATTTCGTCGCCGCGGTGGAGGCGCTGCAGCCGACCGCGATCATCGGCGTGGCCGCCGTCGGCGGCACGTTCACGCAGCCGGTGCTCGAGGCGATGGCGCGCATCAACCGGCGGCCGATCGTGTTCGCGCTCTCGAACCCCACCGCCAAGTCGGAATGCACCGCCGAGCAGGCCTACCGCTGGACCGGCGGGCGCGCCGTGTTCGCCTGCGGCAGCCCCTTCGATCCCGTCCAGCTCAAGGGCCGCACGTTCGTGCCGCGCCAGGGAAACAACTCCTACATCTTTCCCGGCGTCGGGCTCGGCGTCTGGGCCAGCGGTGCGGAGCGCGTGACCAACGACATGTTCCTCGCGGCGGCGCGCACGCTCGCGCAACAGGTGACGAAGAAAGACCTCGACCAGGGCAGCATCTACCCGGCGCTGGCGCGGATCCGCAGCGTGTCCGCGCACATCGCCGCCGCCGTGGCGGGCGTCGCGTTCAAGCGCGGACTGGCGTCACGACCGAAGCCGGCGCGGCTGCTGCCGCACATCCGCAAGCAGATGTACGAGCCGAAGTATCGGAGCTACGTCTAGCGCCGGCCGCCGGACGCAAGGCTGCTGTCGAACACGCTGCCCGGGGCGAACCCAAAGATGCGCTCCAGGTCGAGTTCGCGGATGAGTTGGTCCACGGCGGCCCGGCCATGCTCGCGCGCCACCTCCGCGAGGATGAGCTTGGCGCCGTTCGCGTTGTAGAAGCCGCCGAAGTCGGCTTGCACCTTGAGGAGCTGGCGCGCGCGGTCGAGGGTCATGCGGCGTCGGGGTCCGCAAGATCCCCGGCATCGTCCCCCGACTCCACCCCCATCCGCTTCTTCTCGTGGTCGGCCTGCGCGCGCAGAACCGCCAGCGCGCACTCGGCCAGGTCGTCGTACTCCGGCCGGCCCGCACCGAACTGCTCGCCCGTGCCTTCCATCGGGTAGAAGAACATCGTGCGCCAGCGGCCCTCGCCGACCTTCGTGACGACGAACGCTGCGCCACGCTCTTCCCAGAACAGCGACGGGCAGGAGGTCAGTTGCTCGTCCCCCGGCACCAACCGCAGCTCGACGTCCGCGGCCTGCGTGGCGATGATCTTGCCGTAACGCTGCTTGAGCGCCGACTCGACGGTCCAGCGTTCGCCGTCGTCGATGTCGGGGATCGCGGTCATGATTTGTCGCCCGCCGGCTTGTCGTCGTCCAGCAGGGAGGCGTACAGCTCGTCCTGCAGCCGCGCGCGCTCTTCGGCGGACATCGCGGCCCGCGACGCCATCTGCTCGCGCTGCCGTTCGGCGCGCGCCGCCGCAACCTGGGGGTGGACCGGAATCGACTGCTCGCCGTACAGCGCCTGCTTCAGGTAGCGGAACGCAAACTGCAGGAGCGCCTCTTCGTCGGTCAGCAGGCGCACGTATTCCGCCTGCGGGAGATCGAACGCCTTGCGGAACCCTTCGCTCGCGACGAACGCCCGAAAACCGTCCAGGTCGTAGCTCGCGAGGAAGAAGAGCTCGAAGCTGCGCTGCGTCGGCCGCCCGATGGCCGGGCCCGCCGAGCGCTTCTTCAGGACGACGCGGCGCCACTCGCGGTTCGCCGTGTCGTAGCGGTCGACGCCCTGCTCGGCGAGGTACTCGCGGATGGTCTGCTCCTGCGGCTCGTGGTGGCCGAGGCAGTGCGCCTCCTTGACGACGAAGTACGCCTCCTCGTCGGTCGGCGAGTCCTTCTTGCGCAGCGCCATGTGGCCCAGCGCGTAATAGCGGCACGCCGCGGGCCGGTCGGCGTAGACGCCGCACCCTTCCGGCGTGAGGAACACGCAGGCGGTCGAGCCCTCGCGATGCCCGAGCTTGAGCCCCGGCATGCCGTGGCTGTCGAGCTCGCAGTCGCGCGTGTAGCGATCGATGAACTCCCGGCTCGACACGTCCAGCCGGTTCTTCAGCCGCAGCAGGTCGTACGGCGTGAGGAGGATGTCCGTGTTCTCACAGCACTTGTTGAAGCACGCGATGCCCTTGTGGCAGCGGAAGCGGAACCGGTCGTCGAGCGTCAGCGACACCGGCTGCACCGGCGAGTCGGGTTTGGGCTCTCGAAATTCTTCGCTCATCGGTCGGCAGTTTACCCGCCGAGCCCCTTGCGCAGCAGTTCGTCGACCAGCGCGTCGAGGCTCGCGCCGCGCTCCGTCGCCAACGCACGCAGCCGGGCCGCGAGCGCACCATCCAGCTTGACCGCGAAGGGCACCAGGCCGCGCTCGCGGTCCAGGCGGCGCTGCTCGCGCCGATCGGGCACCTCGGCCGCGCCCTGGGCATAGCGCTCCGGCGGCACCGCGCGCCGCATCTGCGTCAGCGCCCTCGCAGCCGCGAGTTTTTCCAGTTGAGTTCTCTTCACGCCCGGAAGTCTCTCATAATGCCGCCCATGCACGCAGCCCGCGACCTGTTCTCGCACCGCAAGCACTGGGCGGCCCGCTTCGGCACGGCGCCGTTCCTGCCGACGTCGCGCGCCGAGATGGACGCGCTCGGCTGGGACTGCTGCGACATCGTCCTGGTCACCGGCGACGCGTACGTCGACCACCCGAGNNCGCCGGCAACATGGATTCGATGGTGAACCGCTACACGGCGGATCGCCGCATGCGCAGCGACGACGCCTACACGCCCGGTGGCGTTGCCGGGAAGCGCCCCGACCGCTCGGTCATCGTCTACGCCCAGCGCGTGCGCGAAGCCTACAAGGACACGCCCATCGTCATCGGCGGCATCGAGGCGAGCCTGCGCCGCGTCGCGCACTTCGACTACTGGTCGGAGAAGGTGCGGCGCTCGATCCTGCTCGACGCGCGCGCCGATCTCCTCGTCTTCGGCAATGCCGAGCGCGCCATCGTGGACCTTGCGCACCGGCTGGCGCGGCGCGAGCCGATCGACCGGATCACCGACCTGCGCGGCACGGTGTTCGCGCGGCGGGCGGTTCCGGCCGACTGGGTGGAGATCGATGCGACCGCGCTCGACACGTTGCCCGCGCCCGTGCCGAACGCATTGCGCGAGCGCAGCGTCGTGCGGCTGCCTTCCTACGAGGCTGTGCGCGACGATCCGGTGGTCTACGCGCACGCCTCGCGCATCGTGCACGTCGAGTCGAACCCGGGGAACGCGCGGGCGCTCGTCCAGCGGCACGGCGACGTCGAGGTCTGGCTCAACCCGCCGCCGATCCCGCTGACGACGAAGGAGATGGACGCCGTCTACGAACTGCCCTATCGCCGGGTGCCGCACCCGTCTTACGGCGCACAGAAGATTCCGGCCTACGAGATGATCCGCTTCTCGGTCGCCATTCAGCGCGGGTGCTTCGGCGGCTGCACGTTCTGC
>DKBI01000190.1 GCA_002451175.1 Betaproteobacteria bacterium UBA6904 | reverse complement strand
CCGAGGTCGTTGTGGCAGTGCACCGACCACACGGCCTTGTCGGAGTTCGGCACCTTCTCGCGGATCCTGCGGATGAACTCGCCGAACTGCTGCGGCACCGCGTAGCCCACCGTATCGGGAATGTTGATGGTCGAGGCGCCTTCCCGGATGACGAGCTCCAGCACGCGGCAGAGGAAATCCAGCTCCGAGCGCGAGCCGTCCTCGGGCGAGAACTCCACGTCGGGGCAGGCGTTGCGCGCAAAGCGCACCGCGAGCTTCGCCTGCTCGAGCACCTGCTCGGGNNCATGCGCAGCTTCTTCTCCATGTGGATCGGGCTCGTGGCGATGAACGTGTGAATGCGCCAGGCCTTCGCGCCCTTCAGCGCGTCGATCCCGCGCTGGATGTCGCGGTCGTTGGCGCGGCACAGCCCCGCCACGGTGGAATCCTTGACCACGTTGGCGATCGCGCGCACGGCCTCGAAGTCGCCGTTGGACGATGCCGGAAAGCCCGCCTCGATCACGTCGACGCGCATGCGCTCCAGCGCCCGCGCGATGCGCAGCTTTTCCTCACGGGTCATGGAGGCGCCCGGGCTCTGCTCGCCATCGCGCATGGTGGTGTCGAAGATGATCAATTTGTCTTGGCTCATGGTCGGTTCCTCGTGGGAATGCAACAAGTCCTCGCCGCCGGGTAGGCGGTCGGGGGTACTGCCAGATTGGGGGTTTTAGTTTGTGCGCGCGAGGCGCAGCAGCAGGCCGGCGAGCCACAGCGCGCCGGAAGTGCGAAGCCCGAACCGGAAGGTCGAAGGCATGGCGGGACTATAGCGGCAAACCGGTGGGCCGCGCAAATCCCCGGCGCCGGCGCAACGGCACCTTGCGAATGGTCAAGGCGGGCGGTAGCGTCACTTGCTAGGCTCGCCCGGGTCCAACACTTCGTGGCGAGCTACAGGACGGAGGTCGGCGTGAAGCGACAATCCCTGGCGGCGGTCTTTGCGGTCGCGCTCGGCCCGCTCCTGCTGATGGCGACATCGGCGGGGGCAGCCGAAGATCCGTTCGTCGAGAACGCGGCGGCCGGGGCACAGCTCCGGTCACTGGTCTTCCGGCGCGATCTGCCGACGAAGGTGCAGGAGTCGTGGGCTCTCGGCGGCTGGCTGTGGGGGCGCACCGGGTACTGGCGCGACGTCCTCGCGTTCGGCGGCACGGTCTACGCGTCGCTTCCGCTCTACGGGCCCGAAGATCGCGACGGCACGGGGTCCCTGAAGCCGGGGCAGGACGGTTACGGGGCGCTTGGCGAGGCGTACGCCAAGATCCAGCTGCACGGGCAGACCCTGACGCTGTACCGCCAGAGGATCGGCGAGAACCCGCAGAAGGCGGATGGCGTACGCGGCATCCAGCCCGACATGGGCTACCTCGGCAGCCGCGACATTCGCATGACCCCGATGACGTACGAGGCAGCCATGCTCGGCGGCGCCGTTGGTGGTGGCCTGCGGTACCTGGCGGGCTACGTCTCCCGCGTCAAGGACATCAACGCCGACCGGTTCGTCAGCCTGTCGAGGCTCGCCGGTGTGTCCGGCCGGGACGCCGGTATGTGGGCCGGAACCCTGCAGTGGTCGCCGCAGAAGGATTTCTGGCTGCAGGGCGCCTACTACCAGGTGGCGGACACGATCCGCATCGGCTACGCGGATCTCGACTGGGTGATGCCCGTCTCGAAGGGCGTCTACTATCGCTTCGCCGCGCAGTACACGGACCAGCGCTCTCACGGTGACAATCTGCTCCTGGGGCGGCCGTTCAAGACCTGGAACAGCGGCCTGTACGGCGAATACGGGTGGCACTGGCTGAAGCTCTACGGCGCGCTCGGTGCGACTGGGGACGGCGAGCAGATCCGCAACTTCTACAGCTTCGGGCCCTACTACATTTCACAGCGCATCAAGACCTTCAGCCGGGCTGGCGAGGAGGCAGTGCTGCTCGGAACCACGTTCGATCTCACGCGCGCGGGCATGCCCGGCTTCAGCATCGACCTGAACGTCTCCGACGGCAGACACGCCGTCGACCCGGTCACGCGCGCCGCGCTGCCGAAGTGGCGCGAGTACGACACGGATTTCATCTANNGGGGGAAGCGGGACCGGCCGCGCGCGCTCGCGCGCAAGTGCGGCCGCCGCGTCTAGCCAGGTTTGCCGTCGAGCCGGGGGCGGGAAAGGCGCGGCAGATACACCGCGGCGTACAGCAGAAAGGCGGCCGACCAGGCCGCCGCGGACAGCGTGATCAGCGGCAGATACGGCACGCTCGGGACGATCACCGGCAGCACACGCAGCGCAGCCGCGAGGTGGACGAGGACGTAGGCCAGAATCTCGGCAGTTCCCGCGACGAGCGGCCTGCCGGTGTGACCCAGCGCCGTGCGCGTGATCATCCCGATGATCAGGCCGCCCATCGCGCCGGCGCCAAAGGCGTGCAGCGGCGCGCCGTGGCTCACCCAACCGAGCGCCTCGAGCGCGAGCAGCGCGAACGCGACCGGAATCCAGGCGTGCGACACGTGCAATATCCACAGGATCGGGCGCCCGCGCGTGGCGAGCGGCCGCCAGCCCCACTGCCGCAC
>DKBI01000343.1 GCA_002451175.1 Betaproteobacteria bacterium UBA6904 | reverse complement strand
AGACCATCCGCCTGGCGCTGACCGGCGCCGAGACGGGCCACCTCGTGTTCGGCACGCTGCACACCTCGAGCGCGGCGAAGACCATCGACCGGATCGTCGACGTGTTTCCGGCCGCGGAAAAGGAGATGGTGCGCGCCATGCTCTCGGAGTCGATCCGCGCGGTGATCTCGCAGACGCTGCTGAAGACCAAGGACGGCTCGGGGCGCGTCGCGGCGCACGAGATCATGATCGGCACGCCGGCGATCCGCAACCTGATCCGCGANNCGCAGATGTACTCCGCGATCCAGACCGGCCGCCAGATCGGCATGCAGACGCTGGACCAGAACCTGCAGGAGCTGGTGCAGCGCAACGTCATCTCGGCCGCGGAGGCGCGCGGCAAGGCGATGAACAAGGACCTATTCGGCGGCTAGGCCGCGCGAGGAACCCCTCATGGAAAAAGAACAGGCCATCCGCTTCATGTACGACCTGCTCCGGGCCCTCGTCGGCAAGAAGGGCTCGGATCTCTTCATCACGGCCAACTTCCCGCCGGCGATGAAGATCGACGGCAAGATGACCCCGGTTTCGCAGACGCCGCTGACGGGCCAGCACACGGCGATGCTCGCTCGCGCGATCATGAACGACAAGCAGGCGGCGGAGTTCGAATCCTCCAAGGAGTGCAATTTCGCCATCAGCCCGGCGGGCATCGGGCGCTTCCGCGTCAATGCCTTCGTCCAGCAGGGGCAGGTCGGCGTCGTGTTGCGCGTCATCACGACGACCATTCCGAACTTCGAGGACCTGAAGCTGCCGCCGGTGCTCAAGGACGTGGCGATGACCAAGCGGGGGCTGGTGATCTTCGTCGGCGGCACCGGCTCCGGCAAGTCGACCTCGCTCGCGGCGATGGTCGGCTACCGCAACGAGAACAGCCACGGCCACATCATCACCATCGAGGACCCGGTCGAGTACGTGCACCCGCACAAGAACTGCATCATCACGCAGCGCGANNGACCGCATCATCAACTTCTTCCCCGAGGAGCGCCGCCAGCAGCTGCTCATGGATCTGTCGCTCAACCTGAAGGGCGTGATCTCGCAGCGCCTGCTGCCGGTGAAGGAAGGCAAGGGCCGCGTCGCCGCGGTCGAGGTGATGCTCAACACGCCGCTGATCTCGGACCTCATCTTCAAGGGCGAGGTGCACGAGATCAAGGAGATCATGAAGAAATCCCGCGAGCTGGGGATGCAGAGCTTCGACCAGGCGCTGTTCGATCTCTACGAGCAGGGGCGCATCAGCTACGAGGATGCGCTGCGCTTCGCCGACTCGACCAACGAGGTGCGCCTGCAAATCAAGCTGCACGGCAAGGAAGCGAAGGACAAGGACCTCTCGAAGGGCATCGAACACCTCGACATCGTGTGAGGGGCTGCCGCCGGCGTCGGGCGAAGGCGCGCGCTCACGCGCCGCATCCTGAACGCCGGTAGGATTGCACCCGCAGACGCTGCGCGGAGCGCGTCGCCCTCGTCAATCTCTACGGAGTCCAACATGAACCGAAGGCGCTTCTCGTATCTGGCATTCGCCGCGGCGCTGGCGGCCAGCCCACTTTCGGTTGCCGCCGGGGACAGCGTGCTCTCACCCGCCCAGCAGGCGGCCGTGGACAAGGCCATCGCGAAGTTGTCAGCGGAAGAGAAGAAGATGGTCGCCGAGTGGCCGGACGGCAAGAAGCTGGCGGAGTTCTTCTGCGCCAGAGCCGGCCTCGCCGCCGTCAAGAAGCAGGAACGCACCGCGGACCGAGTGATTCTCGGCCCCGATGACGAAGGCGTGAAGAAGTTCGTGCTGACCGGCAACACCCAGCTGAGCGGGCGCGGCACGGTGCGGGTGCATGGCGGGTGGAAAGACTTTGCGTTTTCCTGTGACCTCGACCCGGCCAAGGGAAAGGTCAAGTCCTTTACCTACAAGCTCGACGCGAAGTAGGCGCCTTGCCGCCGCGCAAGGCGCGGCATTGGACCTACTGTCCCCGGTGACTTCCTGAAACGATCCTGAATTCGTACAGNNCGGCACTCGAGCGCGCCGTTGAAGAGCGGCACGCGGCGCGCCGGCTGCAGCCGGATGAGTTTCGGCAGGCGCAGGTCGGCGGTGAAGAAGTGACACCGCCAGCCGGCAAACCGCTGCTTCAGCGCGTCGCCCAGCTGCGGATAGAACGCGGCGAGTTCTGCTTCGCTGCCGATGCGCTCCCCGTAGGGGGGATTGGCAACCATCACACCGGACGCTGCCGGCGCTGCGCGCGCCAGCAGATCGGCGCGCTCGAGCCTTATTCGGCCGCCGAAGCCGGCCGCCTGCAGGTTCCGGGTTGCCGCCTCGATGGCACGCGCGTCGCGGTCGCTGCCGTAGATTTGCAGGGGCGTTTCCGCACGCCGTTCGCCCGCCGCCGATTTCAACCGCTGCCAGAGCTTCGCATCGAAGCCCGCGAGCTTCTCGAAACCGAAGCGGCGCCCGGCCCCGGGCGCCACGCCGAGACCGATCGCCGCGGCCTCCGCGAGCAGCGTGCCGGCACCGCACATCGGGTCGAGAAACGGCTCGGCGGGCGTCCAGCCCGAGAGCTGCACGATGCCCGCCGCGAGATTCTCCCGCAGCGGCGCCTCGAGCGCGTGCCGCCGCCAGCCGCGCTTGAAGAGCGGCTCGCCCGACGTGTCCAGATACAGCGCGCCGCTGTCCGCCTCCAGGAACGCGTGCACGCGCACGTCCGGCCGCGCCCGGTCCACCGAAGGCCGGCTGCCCGTCGCGTCGCGCCAGCGGTCGCAGATCGCGTCCTTGATGCGCAGCGTGACGAACTCGAGGCTCGTCAACGGGCTCTTCTGCGCGGTGACATGGACCCGCAGCGTGAGCCCCGCACCGAAGTAGGCCGGCCAGTCCACGCCGCGCGCGGCGTCGTAGACGTCGTGTTCGTTTTGGTAGCGGAATTGCGCGATCCGCCAGAGCACGCGCGAGGCGATGCGCGAGTGCAGGTTCGCCCCGTAGCCGATGCGCCAGTCACCTGCGAACGCGACGCCGCCCGGTACCTCGGCGAGCTCCGCCGCGCCGAGCGCACGCAATTCCTGCGCAAGCAGCGCCTCGAGGCCGCGCGGACAGGGCGCGAAGAAGGCTTCGGCCATGACTAGGCGAGCAGCCGGCGGCGCGTCAGCACGGTCGCAAGGTAGAAGCCCGCCGCCGCGTAACCGAGCAGCACGAGACCGTGCGCCGCCGCCGCCGCAGGCCACTCCCCGGCGAGCAGTGGCCGCAG
The DNA here is from genome assembly GCA_002451175.1 of Betaproteobacteria bacterium UBA6904. Classification (GTDB taxonomy): domain Bacteria; phylum Pseudomonadota; class Gammaproteobacteria; order Burkholderiales; family SG8-39; genus 2-02-FULL-66-14. The sequence continues at coordinate 1,003 of DKBI01000343.1, read as the reverse complement.
GAGCTGCACGGCATGGTGCAAAGGCAGCACCGCGGCAACCCATTGCACTTCCGTCGGCAGGCGTTCCACGGGAAAGAACACGCCCGAGAGCATCATCATCGGCGTCAGCACGAGCGTCAGGTAGTAGCTGAAGTAATCATAGCCGCTGGCGAGCGCGTTGATCGCCAGGCCGAGCGCGGCGAACGCGAGACCGACGAGGACAAGCACCGGGATGGCGGCGAGCGCCAGCGGAAACCGCGCGTAGCCGAACGCCGCGATCACGGCGATCATGCACAGGCCGGCGGCGAGCGCCTTGCTGGTCGCCCACAGCCATTCGCCTGCCAGCACGTCGTCGAGCGTCATCGGCGCGTTGACGATCGCCTCCCAGGTCTTCTGCACGTGCATGCGCGAAAACGCCGAGAACAGCGACTCGAAGGTCGCGGCGTACATGGTGGCGGTGGCGGAAAACCCGGCGGCAAGGAACGCGAAGTACGAGCTGCCGGAGATCTCGCCCATCACCGCGCCGAGCCCGTATCCCAGGCCGAACAGCATGATGAGCGGGTCGGCGAGATTGCCGAGAATGGACGGCACGGCCAGCTTGCGCCAGACGAGGAAGTTGCGGCGCCAGACCGCTCCGAGACGGAGGCTGAGCTGCGGCGGCGCGTACAGGCGGGCGCGGTGCACGTCAGTCCCTCAGGTCGCGTCCGGTCAGCTTGAGAAAGACGTCCTCGAGATTCGCCGGCCGGTGCAGGTACACCAGCTCGTGCTGATCGCGCAGGGCGGCAATCAGCGGCGCCGCGTCGTCGGCGTAGCAGAACACCGTCTCGCCGGCCCGCTCGACGCGGGGCGCCAGCCCGCGGGCGCGCTCCATCCACGCCTCGAATCCGGGACCGTGCACTTCCACCACCTGCGACTCGATATGCTCGGCGATGAGCGCTCGCGGGGCGCCCGCGGCGATGATCCGCCCGCGATCCATGATCGCCAGCCGCGTGCACAGGCGCTCGGCCTCTTCCATGAAGTGGGT
>DKBI01000205.1 GCA_002451175.1 Betaproteobacteria bacterium UBA6904 | reverse complement strand
GGGCAAGGACGTGACCGACAAGTTTCTCGCCGGCCTGCCCGGGGTGCAGAAGGAGGGGACCGACGGCCTCATCACGTCGGCGCGATTCGTGCTGCACCGCATGCCGCAGCACGTGCGCACGGTGTGCCTGGAATTCTTCGGCGAGGTGCGCGAGGCGGTGCCCGCCATCGTGCAGATTCGCGAGCTGCTCGAGCGGCGCGGCGCGGCCGGGGGTGCGCGCCACGTGCAGCTCGCGGCGCTCGAGCACCTGGACGGACGGTACCTGAAGGCCGTCGGCTATGCGACCAAGTCGCGGCGGGGCCAGCGCCCGCGCATGGTGCTCATCGGCGACATCGTCGGCGACGCGGTGGACGAGGTCGCCAGCGCGGCGGCCGCCGCCGTGCGCATCGCCAACGAGCGCGACGGCGAGGGGTTCATCGCCGTTTCGCCGGAGGCGCGCAAGCGCTTCTGGCTCGATCGCGCGCGCACCGCCGCGATCGCGCGGCACACCAACGCGTTCAAGATCAACGAGGACGTCGTCATCCCGCTGGAGCGGCTGGCCGACTACTGTGCCGGCGTCGAGCGCATCAACATCGAGAATTCGATCGCCAACAAGCTCGAGCTGCTCGACGCGCTGGACGCGTACTTCGCGGGCGAGCTGCCGCTGTACCATGCCGACGCCTCCGTGCCGGCTGCCGATCTCCTCGGAGACCGCCCGCAGCAGGCGCGTGAGCTGCTGGCGCGCGTGCGCCGCCGCTGGCAGGGAATCGCCGGCGATCTCGAGGTGCAACTGGAGCCCTTGCGCACCTACGCGATCCGCCTGTCGTGGAAGACGGAGATCCGCGACCCGCTGCGCAGCCTGTTCGCCGGGATGGCGTTCCGTCACGTCGTCGAGGGCGCGGAGGCAACGCATCGCCGCGTGCTGCGCGGGCGCGTGTTCGTCGCGCTGCACATGCATGCGGGCGACGGCAACGTGCACACCAANNGCGCTGCGGCAAGTGCAAGCCGGCATGCGCGACGCACGTTCCGCGGGCCAACCTGCTGTACTCCCCGCGCAACAAGATCCTCGCCGCCTCGCTGCTCATCGAGGCCATCCTGTACGAGGAACAGACGCGACGCGGCGTCGGGCTGGCGCATTACGACGCGTTCGGCGACGTCGCGGACCACTGCACGGTCTGCCACCAGTGCGCGACGCCGTGCCCGGTGGACATCGATTTCGGCGACGTGACGATTGCGATGCGCAACCTGCTGCGCCGCGCGGGGCGGCGGCGCTTCGATCCCGGCACGCGGGCGGCGATGCTGCTGCTCAGCGCGCAGGACGCCCGCATGGTCGGGCTGGCGCGCAAGGTCTTCGTCGACTGGGGGTACCGGGCACAGCGCGCGGCGCATCGCGCGGCGCGTGCGCTCGGGTTCGCTGGCGCGCAGACGACGCGCCCGCCGGCAACGACGGGCCGGCCGGGCGTCCTCGCCCAGGCCATGCATTTCGTCAACAAGCCGATGCCCGGCGGGCTTCCCAAGCGTTCCGCGCGCGCGCTGCTCGACATCGAGGATCCGCGCATCGTGCCGATCGTCCGCGATCCGGCGAAGGGCGGGGAGGACGCGGAGGCCGTGTTCTACTTCCCGGGGTGCGGATCGGAGCGCCTGTTCTCGCAGGTCGGGCTCGCCGTGCAGGCATTGCTGTATGACGTCGGCGTCCAATGCGTGCTGCCTCCGGGATACCTGTGCTGCGGCTATCCGCAGAACGCCGCGGGCGAAGCGGAGAAGGGCGAGCGCATCATCACGGCGAACCGGGTGCTCCTGCACCGGCTGGCCACGACGCTGAACTATCTCGACATCCGCACCGTCGTCGTGTCCTGCGGCACCTGTCTCGACCAGCTGGAGCACTACGAGTTCAGCCAGATCTTTCCGGGGTCCCGCCTCCTCGACATCCACGAATATCTGCTCGAGAAAGGCGTTCGCGTGAAGGGGCTGGCGGGTGCGCGCTACCTGTATCACGACCCCTGCCATACGCCGATGAAGACGCAAAGTCCCCTCGATGTGGTGAACGGGCTGCTGGGCGACGGCGTGGCGCTCGCCGGCCGCTGCTGCGGCGAGTCCGGGACGCTCGCCGTGACGCGTCCCGATGTCTCGACCCAGGTGCGCTACCGCAAGGAAGAGGAGCTGCGAGGCAACATCGCGGGGCTGCGCGCCGCCGGACACGCGGGCGAGGTAAAGATTTTGACGTCGTGCCCTTCGTGCCTGCAGGGACTGGCGCGTTTCTCGGATGACACCGGCGCCGAGGCCGATTATATTGTGGTGGAAATGGCGCGCGCCCTGCTCGGCACGGACTGGCTGCCCCGCTTCGTGGAGCGGGTCAACCGCGGCGGCATCGAGCGCGTGCTGCTCTGAGCTGACGCACGGGACGTGACGTGAACGAATTCAATCTGCCCAGCCTGACGCCGGACGCGGTCCCCAAGTTCGTGGACGCGGCGACGGCCAAGGCCTGGGTGTCCAGCGTTCCCCTGGCCAACGTCGCCGGCGCACAGCAGCAGCTGCTGGAGCAGCTCGAACTGTTCAATCGCTGCATGACGCGCGCCAATGCGCGGCTGGGGGCGCTCGAAGTGCTGCGCGAGGCCGTGCACTTCGTGCAGATCGAGCAGGCCAAACGCTTCACCAATCGAGCGCTGCCGATGGGCGAGGCGGATTCGGCGGTGTTCGACGCGACGATCGCCCTTTGGGAGCAGCTGCGCATCGGCTATCTGCGCTGCCTTGCGGCCGTGGTCGCCGACGAGCCCGGCATGCGCGCCGAGGCGGCTCGCGTCTGCCAGCGGGCGCTCGTCTGTGCCGGACTGAAGATGTTCCACCACTATCGCGCCTGCCGCCTCGTGGCGCAGGGCGAGTGGCGCACGCTGCACCTGATCTACGCCAGGGCCGAGGAACTCAAGGTCACCGACCAGGTCGTCCCGGACACGATGAACCGCGACGTGCTCGAGGCTTCGCCGCGGATTGCCTACCTGCGGGGCGTCCTGATGAGCATGGCGAGCCCCAACGAGCTCAGCCAGAGACAGCTCACGTACCTCGCGCACCTGCTCGAGCGCTGGGCCGTCAAGGTGGAGATCGGCGCACAGCGCCCGGCGGCCGACGAGCTGCCGCCGCTGGTCGCCGACCTGGCGAGCGATGCGTGCCCGACGCGCAGCGGTGCGCCGGCGAGCACGCCTCGCTACCTGGACACGCGCGCACTGGCGGCGACGCTGCGCAACCGGATCGGCCTCCTGCGCAAGGGGGAGTCGCCGGTCAAGCTGGCGCTCGGCGAGGACTGCGTACAGCCGATGTGCGAGCAGCTGCTCGTCTTCGTCTACCGCCAGTGGTGCCAGCCGCAGCGGCCGCGGGGCGCGCCGCGGCGGCCCGCGAGCGGCGTCGCGCTGGCGGGCAATGACCTCCCGGCGATCCACTATCACGTCTCCGGGAAGACCTTCAAACAGCCGGGCGTGCCCACGGAGCTGACCAAACGGGAGCGCGAAGAACTTGCGACGTTCGGGCGGCTGAGCACGCGGGAAGGCGATTTCGGACACGCGCGCGGCTATCAGCTCGAACGCTGGGAGCTCCGCGACGAGAGCGCGACCGGATTGAAGATCGCGCGCACCGCCGGCAGCGAAGGCAAGCGGCATTCCAGCGGCCAGCTGATCCTCATCCGGCGCGAGGGCGCGCAGCAATTCCTCCTCGGCCAGATGCGCTGGATCCTGCAGACGCAGAAGGGCGACATCGTTTCCGGCGTTCGGCTGCTGCCGGGGCTGCCCGCGGCGGTCGCCGTGCGGCCGGCCGGGCTCAATGTCGCCAACGAGAAGTACGTGCAGGCCCTGACGCTGACGCAGACGGAAGATTCGCCGCCGACGCTGGTGCTGCCCACCGGCTGGTACAAGCCGAAGCGCGTGGTGGAAGTCTACGTCGATGCCCCCGTGCGCATTCGCCTGCTCGACCTCCTCGAGCGGGGCACCGACTACGAGCGCGCTGCCTACGAGGTCGTGACCTGAGTCCCATGGCCGAAGGTTTGGCGCGCGCATGAGTCAGACGCACTTCGGCTTCGAGCGCGTTGCCGAGCGCGAGAAGGCCGCGCGCGTCGGCCGCGTGTTCGACGCGGTCGCCGACCGCTACGACGTGATGAACGACGTCATGTCGCTCGGGCTGCATCGGCTGTGGAAGGCGTTTGCGGTCGGCGTCGCGCGCGTGCGGCCGGGCGAGCGGATTCTGGACATCGCCTCCGGCAGCGGCGATCTGGCGCGGGCGCTGCGCGCCCGCGGCGCGGATGTCTGCATGACGGACATCAACTACCGCATGCTGGAGCGCGGCAGGGATCGCACGCTGGACGCGGGCCAGCTGGCGCCCGCGATCCAGTGCGACGCCGAACATCTGCCCCTGCCGGATGCGCACTTCGATTGCGTGACGGTGGGATTCGGTCTGCGCAACATGACGCACAAGGACCGTGCGCTCGCCGAGATGACGCGTGTGCTCAAGCCCGGGGGGCGGCTGCTCGTGCTCGAGTTCTCGCGCGTCTGGAAGGCGCTCGAAAAGCCGTACGCGTGGTATTCCTTCGAGGTGCTGCCGCAGCTGGGGGCGCGCATCGCCGGCGACGCCGCGGCCTACCGCTATCTGGCGGAATCGATCCGCATGCACCCGGACCAGCGCGAGCTGGCGGCGATGATGGAGGGGGCGGGTCTCGGCGGCGTCGAGTATTTCAACCTCGCCGCCGGCGTGGTCGCCCTGCATCGCGGCTGGAAACTAGGGTAGCATCGCGCACTTCAACCGAGGAATCCTGGAATGCAAAAGTTCGTTCTGACCGCGATACTGACCGTGCTGGCGATGGCGCTTGCTCTTCCGGACGCGGAGGCAAGGCGTCTCGGCGGCGCGCGCTCGATGGGGACGCAGCGCAGCATCACGCCGCCCCCGCCGGCAGCGACCCCCGCGCGGCCGGGCCAGCAGGCACAACCGGCGGCGCAGCCGGGCGCAGCGCCCGCCGCCGGCGCGCAACCCGCGAGCGGCCTCAGCCGCTGGGCGCCGTTGCTCGGCGGTCTGGCGATTGGCGGCCTGCTTGGCGCGTTGATGGGGTCAAGCGGTCTGGGCAGCATGTTGATGAGCTGGTTGCTGATCGCAGCCGCGGTCTTTGCGTGCGTTGCGCTGTTCCGCATGCTCGCGCAGCGACGGCAGACGGCGGCGCAGCCGATGCATTACGCGTCGGCCGGGCCCTCGGCGTCCGGCCAGTACGCGCCGCTCGGCCAGGAAACCGTGGCCGCGCCGCCGCCCTCGCAGGCAAGCGGTTTCGACGCGCAGATGGTCCCTGCCGCGGCCCCCGCCGTTCCGGCAGGATTCGACGTCGCCGGCTTTCTGCGCGCAGCCAAGCTGAACTTCATGAAGCTTCAGGCGGCGAACGATGCCGGCGATCGGGAATCGCTCCGCGAATTCTGCAGCGCGGAGCTCTTCGCCGAACTGCAGCGCGACCTGGAGGGGCGCCACGGCACGCAGCAGACCGACGTGGTGTCGCTGAACGCGGACCTGCTGGAGGTGACGACGGAAGGCGAGCGGCACTGGGCGAGCGTGCGCTTCTCCGGGCAGATCCGCGAGACGCCGGGCTCGACCCCCGAGGGGTTCCAGGAGGTGTGGAATCTTTGCAAGCCGGTGGACGGCTCGAGTGGCTGGCTGCTCGCGGGCATCCAGCAGATGCACTGAAGCGCGGCTGCGCACCGACCCAGGCCACCGAGACGGTGGCCTTTGCGTTTCTGCAGGGTGGGCGTGCCTTGCGCGCGCCCGCCTTTCGCCCGATAGTGCGGGACCATGAACCTGTTTGAATCGCCCCTGGCCGGCGCGCTGAACCATCTTCTGGAGGCGGAAGACTGGGCGCGCGAGCGGCTGGCGCCGTTTTGCGGGGAGGTCTGCGAATTGCGCGCCCGGCCGTTTCCCGCGATGCGCTTCCGCATCGCGGAGGGCGGCACGGTCGCGCCGGCAGCCGACGACGCGCCGGCAGCGCTGACGCTGCAGCTCGGACCGGAGGTCCTGCCAGCACTGGCTCGGGGCGAGGATCACTTCATGCGCGCGGTCGAAGTCTCCGGCAACGCACGCCTCGCCACCGAAGTCCTGTTTCTCGTGCGGCACCTGCGCTGGGACGTCGAGGAAGATCTCGCCCTGTGGGTCGGCGATGCGGTCGCACACCGACTCGTGCGTACGGCGCGGCAGCTTGCGGCGTGGCCGCGGGAGGCGGCAAGCCGCGTCACCGCGGGGCTTGCCGACTACGCCTTCGAGGAGCGGCAATGGGTCGTGCGTCGTCCGGAGCTCTCCGGGTTCGCGCGCGAGGTCGCCGCGCTGCGCGATGCGCTCGAGCGGCTTGCGCTGCGCATCGAGCGCCAGGCCGGCAGGTAGGACCGTGCTCCGCTTGCTTCGCCTCGTGCGCATCCTCGGCGTGACGCTGCGCTTCGGCTTGCACGAATTCATTCCGCCGCTCGCGCACAACCGGCTGCTCGGCTGGTTTTGCCAGGAGCCGGCGCAGCCCGCCGCGGCGCGCCTGCGGCGCGCGCTGGAAACGCTCGGTCCGATTTTCGTCAAATTCGGACAGGTGCTGTCGACGCGGCGCGATCTGCTGCCGCAGGACATCGCCGACGAACTCGCGAAACTCCAGGACCAGGTGCCGCCGTTCGCGTCGGCCGAGGCGGTCGCGGAAATCGAGCGCGCGCTGGGGCGGTCGCTGGCCGACGTCTTCTCGCACTTCGAGCAGGTGCCCGTGGCGAGTGCTTCCATCGCCCAGGTGCATCTCGGCACCCTGCTGAGCGGGGTCGAGGTGGCGGTCAAGGTGCTGCGTCCCGGCGTCGAGGCGGCAATCGGACGCGACGTGCTGCTGCTGGAGACTGCGGCCGGCCTGCTGGAGCGGATCTGGCTGGAGGGGCGGCGCCTCAAGCCGCGCGAAGTCGTCGGCGAGTTCTCCCGCCACCTCGAGGAGGAGCTGGACCTGCTGCGCGAGGCCGCCAATGCGTCCCAGCTGCGGCGCAACTTCGAGCGCTCCCCGCTGCTCGCCGTCCCGGAAGTGCACTGGGACTACTGCTCGCAGCGCGTGATGGTGATGGAACGCATGCGCGGCACGCCGATCTCGCAGGTCGCGGCGCTGCGCGCGCAGGGCGTGGACATCCCGGCGCTGGCGCGGGCCGGCGTGGAGATCTTCTTTACGCAGGTGTTTCGCGACGGCTTCTTCCACGCCGACATGCANNAAGACGCTGCTCAACATCGAGGGCCTCGGCCGGCAGCTCGACCCGGAGCTCGACCTGTGGACCACCGCGAAGCCGTATCTCGAGCGCTGGATGGACGAGCGCATCGGCTGGCGCGGGCTCGTGCAGTCGCTGCGGCGCGAGGCGACGACCTGGGCGCAGACGCTGCCGCAGCTGCCGCGCCTCGCGCATCGCGCGCTTGCCGAGGATCGCGTCGGCGCCCTGCGCGCGTCCGTGGAGCGGCTCGCGGACCAGGGTACGCGCCGCAATCGGCTCCTCGCGCTGCTCGCCGCGCTGCTCGCGGCGATCCTCGCCGTGCAGCTCGCCACGCTGCTGTAGGCCGGGCCGCCATGCTCGTCGCGTCGGTCGTACTGTATCTCGCGGCGACCATTGCCATTGGGCTGTGGGCGGCGCGGCGAGTCCACAACTCGAAGGATTTCCTGATCGCCGGCCGCAGCCTGCCGCTGTACATGAACGTGGCGACCGTCTTCGCGACCTGGTTCGGCGCCGAGACCGTGCTCTCGGTGTCGGCGACCTTCGCCAAGGACGGGCTCGGCGGCATCGTCGCAGACCCGTTCGGCTCGTCGTTCTGCCTGTTCTTCGTCGCGCTGTTCTTCGCGCGCGCCTTCTACCGCATGGATCTGCTGACCATCGGCGATTTCTACCGCAAGCGCTACGGCAAGCCGGTGGAGGTCGCGACGAGCGTTGCCATCACCGCGTCGTATCTCGGCTGGACGTCGGCCCAGTTGACGGCGCTCGGGCTGGCATTTTCCATTCTCTCCGGCGGCGCGCTGTCCCTCACGGAGGGCATCGTGCTGGGCGCCGTCATCGTGCTCGGCTACACGATCTGGGGCGGGATGTGGTCGGTGGCCTGGACCGATCTCTTCCAGACCGTGATCATCGTCATCGGCCTGTGGGCGATCGCCTGGCTCGTGGGCGACATGGCGGGCGGCGCCGACAAGGTGATCGGCGCGGCGCTGGAGGCCGGCAAGTTCGATTTCTGGCCCAAGGGCGACGCGAAGGAATGGCTCGCGTTCCTCGCCGCCTGGATGACGCTCGCCATCGGCTCGATCCCGCAGCAGGACATCTTCCAGCGCGTCACGTCGGCGCGCAACGAAACGACCGCCGTGCGCGGGTCCCTGATCGGCGGCGCCGCCTACTTCCTGTTCGCCTTCATCCCGATCTACGTCGCCTACTCGGCGATCGTCATCGATCCCTCGGTGCAGGCGCTCTTCGGCGCGGAAGATGCCCGGGACATCCAGCGCATTCTTCCCGACCTGATTCTCGGCCGCACGCCGCTGTGGGCGCAGATCGTGTTCTTCGGCGCGCTCCTGTCGGCGATTCTGTCGACCGCGAGCGGCGCGATTCTCGCGCCCACCGGGCTCTTCACGGAGAACGTGCTGCGGCCGTTCGTGCCGCACATGAGCGACCGGCAGTTTCTGCTGACCCTGCGCGTCATCCTCGTCACGTTCACGCTGGCGGCGCTGCTGTTCGCGCTCAACTCGCGCAGCACGATGTACGAGATGGTGCAGAACGCCTACAAGGTCACGCTGGTCGGCGCGTTCGTGCCACTCGCCGCCGGCCTGTACTGGCGCCGCGCCAATACGGCTGGGGCGGTGGCGTCGATCCTGCTCGGACTGGTGTCATGGGCGCTCATGGAAGCGTTCGGCGCCGACAGCATCTGGCCGCCGCAGATCGTCGGCCTGGGGGGCGCGCTGATCGGCATGCTGGCGGGGTCGCTGGCCACCCCGGCGCCGCACGGTCCGCATCACACGATGCGGACCGCTTCGCACCACCCCCCGCACGGCGGTTCGCCGCGCTGAAGGGGCGGCGTGACCGGTCCGCCGCTCGCGCGCTATCTGCTTGCAGCCTACGTGCTGCTGATCGCCTACGCGTCGCTGCACCCGCTGATCGGCTGGCGCGCGCACGGCGCGTCGCCGTTGGCATACCTGTTCGCGCCGTGGCCCCGCTGGATTACGGGGTTCGACATTGTGGCGAACGTGCTCGCATACGTGCCCTATGGCGTGCTCGCCGTCTGGTCGGGCGCTGCTGCGCTGGGACCGCGACGCGCGCTGCTGGCGGCCATCGTGAGCGGCGCGCTGCTGTCTTGTGCCCTCGAAGCGCTCCAGAGTTATCTCCCGATGCGCGTGGCGTCGAACGTCGACCTGTTGACCAACGCCGTGGGGGCGGCACTCGGGGCGCTCATCGGCGTCCGTACGGCAAACCGGCTGGGCGAGATGCCGACCTTGGGGCGCCTGCGGGCGATGCTGCAGGCCGGCAGCGCAACGGCGCTCGGCCTGACGCTGATCGCACTGTGGCTCTTCGCGCAACTGAATCCCGCGAGCCTCCTGTTCGGCACCGGCGATCTCCGCGATCTCGTCTCGGGACCTGAGGGGCCCGCCCACGGCGCGGACCTGTTCGTCGGCGTCGAGAGCGTGACGTCCGCGGCAAACCTCGTCGCCGTGGCGCTGCTCGCCTCGACGCTGATGGCCCCCCAGGCGCCGGTGCGCCGGCTGGTGCTCGCGTTGCTTGCCGCGGCGCTCGGCATCAAGGCGCTCGCCTTCGCCATCCTGATGCGTGCCGAGAGTCCGTTCGCCTGGTTCACGCCCGGCGCACAACAGGGACTCGCGATCGGGCTGGCGGTCGCGCTCGTGGCGCTCGGCGCACCGCGCGTGCTGCGCCTCGCGCTGGCGGCGGTCCTGCTGATGGCGGCGACCGTGCTGGTGAATCTCGCTCCGCCGAACCCCTACACGGCGGCGACCCTGAAAGTCTGGGCGCAGGGCCACTTCCTCAATTTCAACGGGCTCACGCAATTCGTCTCCGGGGCCTGGCCGTTCGCGGCGCTGTTGTACATCGTTCTGCTCGCCGGCCGGGGCGAGCGGCGCTGATCGCATCCGCAGGGGCTCGGGTAGAATCGCGCTCCCATGTCGTACTATCAGCACCACGTCTTCTTCTGCTGCAATCAGCGCGACGACGGGCGGCCCTGCTGCGCCGCCAAGGATGCGAGCGCACTGCGGGACTACGCCAAGCAGCGCATCAAGCAGGCCGGACTGGCGGGCGAGGGCAAGGTGCGCGTCAACCAGGCGGGCTGCCTCGATCGCTGCGAAGAGGGACCCTGCATCGTCGTGTATCCCGAAGCCGTCTGGTACACCTACATCGATCGCAGCGACATCGATGAAATCATCGACACGCACCTGCGCGACGGCCGGGTGGTGGAGCGGCTGCGGATCTGATGCGCGCGGCGACGCGGCGCGTCCGCATCGACGGGCCGGCGGGCGGCATCGAGGCGGCGATTGATCTTCCGGAAGGCACTGTGCGCGGCGTGGCGCTCGTGGCGCATCCGCACCCGCAGTACGGCGGCACCCTCGACAACAAGGTCGTGCAGACGCTGGCGCGCGTGTTCGCCGCCCTCGGCTACGCGGCGGTGCGACCGAACTTCCGCGGCGTCGGCGCGAGCGAGGGCCGCTACGACGAAGGGCGCGGCGAGGTGGAGGACTTGCGGGCAGCGTGGGCGTTTGCGCGCCGGACTTATGGCGCCGCGCCGCCGGTGCTCGCGGGGTTTTCGTTCGGCGCCGTGATGCAGGCGCGACTCGCGGCGCAGGTCGTACCCGAGCGCATGGTGCTCGTCGGTGTGGCCGTGAATCATTTCGAGGCGCCGCCGGTCCCCGCCGACACGCTGCTCATTCATGGTGAGCGCGACGAAACCGTGCCGCTCGCCGCGGTGCTCGACTGGGTGCGTTCGTTCGACCTGCCGGTGATCGTCGTGCCGGGCGCGGATCATTTCTTTCATGGCCGCCTGCCGCTGCTGCGCGGGCTGGTGCAGAACAACTGGCGATGAGCGCGATGCCCGAGCGGGCTCCGCAGGTGCTGCGTGCGGCACCCGCCGACGGCCTCCCGGCGCTGGAGGTGCGTGGCCTGCGCAAGCGCTTTGCCGATCAGGAGGTGGTGCGCGGGGTCGATCTGCGCATCGCTCCCGGGGAATGTTTCGGCTTGCTCGGCCCCAACGGCGCGGG
>DKBI01000289.1 GCA_002451175.1 Betaproteobacteria bacterium UBA6904 | reverse complement strand
CACGTTGAGGCGGTTGATCAGCCGGTGCAGCGCCCAGGGGATGAGGATCACCTTGAGCGCCACGGTGAGCGCCGCGGAGAAGTACAGATGGCCCTGATCGGTGGACCAGGCGACGATCAGCGTCGATGCCGAGAGCGCCGCGCCCTGCCAGGCGAACATCTTGATGAGCGTCAGGACGCGGCGCTGCGCGAGCATGGCGAACGCCAGCAGCAGCAGGAATGCCGCGAGGAGGTTGACGAGCTGGGTCGAGAAGGCCGGCGCCATGTCAGCCGCGCACCAGGAAGTGGAGCAGCATGCCGAGCACCGCGAGCAGAAACGCGGTGGAGAGAAATTCGGGCGCCAGGAACAGGCGCAGCTTGGCGAGCACCGTTTCCACCAGCGCCAGCGCGGCGCCGCCGAGGGCGAGCTTGGCGCCGAGCGCGGCGACCGCGAGCGGCACGGCGGCCCAGTCGCCCGCCTGCGCGATGCCCCACGGCATGAACAACGCGATGCCGATCGTGAAGTAGGCGAAGAGCTTGATCGCCACCGCCCATTCGATCAGCGCCAGATGGCGGGCCGAATACTCCAGGATCATCGCCTCGTGCACCATCGTCAGCTCGAGGTGGGTGGCCGGGTTGTCGATCGGTATGCGCGCGTTCTCCGCCAGCAGCACCATGGCGAACGCGACCGCCGCGAAGGCGAGGCTCGGGTGGATCGCGAACTCGCGGTGCGCGAGCGTCTCGACGATGGTGGCGAGCTGCGTGGAGCCGGAGATGAAGGCCGCGGTGAACAGCGTCATCAGCATCGCCGGCTCCGCGAGGAAACCGATCAGCATCTCGCGGCGCGCCCCGAGGCCGCCGAAGGACGTGCCGATGTCCATCGCCGCGAGCGCGGAGAACACGCGCGCCAGGGCGAACACGCCGACCAGGGCGATGATGTCGGCCGCCGGCGCGAAGGGCAGGTCGGTGGCCAGCACGGGCACGATGCCCGCCGCGAGCCACATGCAGCCGAACAGCACGTACGGCGTGATGCGGAACAGCGGCGACGCGTCGTGCGCGATGACGGCGTCCTTGGAAAACAGCTTGGCGAGCGTGTAATACGGCAGCAGCAGCGACGGCGCGGTGCGGTTCTGCAGCCAGGCGCGGCACTGGTTCACCCAGCCGGCGAGGAGCGGCGCGGCGAGCACCACGAAGATCGACTGCAGGAGCTGAAAGGCGATTCCGGTGGCGGTGGTCATGGCCGCGGCGTCATCGCACGAAGACCAGCAGCGCGATCAGCGTGAGGAAGCTGTACAGCAGATACACGCTGATCCGGCCGCGCTGCAGCAGGCCGATCCTCGACGAGACGAACTCCGTCAGGCGCGCGATTGGCAGGTAGAGCAGATACCAGTGACGGTCCTCGATCTTGAGGAAATAGCGCGGCGCGGCGTCGTCGGGCGCCGGCAGGTGGCGCGTCATGCGATAGAGCGGACCGAAGACGTGGCGGATCGGTTGCCCAAACGCGTCCGCCGTGTCCTGCATGCGGGCGGTCTGCTCCGGATAGCCGCAGTCCCACGGATCCGCGTGGCGCACCCGGCCGTGGTAGAAGCGGCGCACCAGCAGGAAGGTGATTCCGGTGACCGCAACGATCACGGCAAGGAAGATCACGGGGCTGTAACTCGCCTGTTCCGGCGCGGTGGGGATGAGCCAGAGCCAGCTGGACTCCAGCGCGCGCTCCGGCAGGCCGCTGCCCAGCAGCGCAACGCAGATGCGGTTGAGCGGCAGCAGGAACGTGGCGGGGAACAGACCCAGCACGAAACAGCCGGCCGCCAGCCAGGCCATGCCAAGGCGCTCGGCGCCGCTGCAGTCGGCCGTCGCGCCCGCGGCGGCGTGCGTCGCGTGACGCGGCGTGCGCACCTGTCCCAGAAAAGCGACCCCGTAGACCTTGACGAAGCACATCGCCGTCAGCGCGCCGGCGAGCGCCAGCGTCGCGGCGAACAGCGGCAGCAGGCTGCGGATCACCCCGTGCGCGAGCAGGGGCGCCTGCAACGCCGTCTGGAACGTGAGCCACTCGGAGACGAAGCCGTTCAGCGGCGGCAGCGCCGAGATCGCCAGCGCGCCGACGAGGAAATAGAACGCGGTGNNCCAATCAGGTCGTAGATCACGCGCACCATGCCGTAGATCGCCGTCTTCAGCATGATGCCGCTCATCAGCGCCGAGACGGGTGTTGGCGCCGCCGGATGGGCCTCGGGCAGCCAGGCGTGCAGCGGGATCATTCCGGCCTTCGCGCCGAAGCCGAAGAAGGCGAGGCAGAAAGCGGCGGAGGACCAGAACGGCGACAGGTTCGCCGCCCGCAACGCGCTGAAACTGTAGTCGCCTTGCCCGCCGCTCATCACGCCGAAGCAGAGCAGGATGGCGATCGCGCCGAGATGCGCGATCAGCAGGTAGAGAAATCCGGCGCTGCGGATCGCCGGGAGTCGATGATCGGTGGTCACGAGGAAGTACGACGACAGCGCCATCGTCTCCCACGCCACCATGAACAGATACGCGTCGTCGGCAAGGATCACCAGCGCCATGCTGGCAAGAAACACGTGATAGGCGAGCGCAATCAGGGTGAGGCGCGAGTCGGTCTCGTCGCGGAAGTAGCCGCTGGCGTACACCGTGACGCCCGCCGCCACGGCGCCGAGCAGCGTCAGGAAGAATCCGGCGAGTCCGTCCAGGCGCAGGTGGAACGGGAGATCGGGCAGGCCCAGGGGCAGCGTGGCCTGCTCGACCGGCGCCCACGCGGCCAGCAGGCCGACGGCGGCCAGCGCGAGTCCCGTCAGCGCGCCCGCCGGAAACGCCACCTGGCGCGCGAAGAACGCCGCGCGGCCCGGCCACAGCGAAAGTATCCCGGTCACCAGCCACGCCGCGACGCACAGCAGTGCACCGGTCATCAGCGTGAGGCTCACGCCGCGCGCCGCGCGAAGGGCTCGCCGACCCGGAGCGCGGACCGGCAGCACATCTGCAGGCTCACTCGGGCGGCCCCGGCTACTTCACGCGCATGCCGGGTTCGGCGCCTGCGTCCGGCGCAATCAGGAAGATTCCCGGGCCGTCCCCCGAGGCGGCGAGGATCATGCCCTCGGACACGCCGAAGCGCATCTTGCGCGGCGCGAGATTGGCCACCATGACCGTCAGCCGGCCCACCAGGGCCTCGGGCGTGTAGGCCGACTTGATGCCGGCGAACACGGTGCGGGTCTCGCCGCCGAGGTCGAGCGTGAGCCGCACGAGTTTGTCGGCGCCTTCGACGGCCTCCGCGGCGGCGATGCGCGCCACGCGCAGGTCCACTCTGCCGAAGTCCTCGATCTTGATCTCGTCGGTCACGATGTGCTCCTGGGCGGCGTGCTGCTGATGTTGGGCGTGGATCTGCGGCGACCGCCGTTCGGGCGTCACCGCCGGCGCGGGCGGCTCGAACAGCGCNNTGCCGCTGCACGTCGTCGAAGGCGAAATCCCGGTCCAGCCCGAACAGCTCGCGCGCCACGCGCCGCGCGGTCGCCGGCAGGATCGGCGCCAGGTAGACGCTCAGCGCATGGAAGGCGTGGATCGCGTCGCTGCACACGCGGTGCAGCGCGTCGCGCCGCGCCGCATCCTTGGCGAGATCCCACGGCTTCTGCTGGTCGAAGCGCTGGTTGGCGAGATCGGCCAGCCGCATGACCTCGCGGACGACCTTGCCGAACTCGCGGTCTTCATAGGCCTCGGCGATCAGCGTTTGCGACGCCGTGACCGCGGTCCAGCTCGCCTGCGCTGCCGCCTCCTCGGGGCCGAAGCGGTACAGGCGCCCGTCGAACTGCTTCGAGATGAATCCCGCCGCGCGGCTCGCGATGTTGACGTACTTGCCGACCAGGTCGCTGTTGACGCGCGCGAGGAAATCGTCCGGATTGAAATCGATGTCCTCGACGTGGGCGTTGAGCTTGGCCGCGATGTAGTAGCGCAGCCANNGATGTCCTTGCCGATGAAGTGGATCTGCTCGGTGTTCGCGGCGGACAGGAACCTGGCGAAGTCCAGCCCCTGCTTCGCACAGTAGCTCTTGAAGCTCGCGAGGTAGCCGATCGGCGCGTCCAGCCACACGTAGAAGAACTTGCCGGGCGCATCCGGGATCGGGATGCCGAAATAGGGCGCGTCGCGCGAAATGTCCCAGTCGGCGAGCGCCTGCTCGCCCGCGCCCTCGAGCCACTCGCGCGCCTTGTTGACGACCTGCGGCTGCAGCCGTCCCGGCGCGTCGACCCACTCGCTCAGGAACCGGCGGCAGCGCTCGTCGGACAGCCGGAAGAAGAAATGATCCGACGTCTTCAGCACGGGCGCGGCGCCCGAGAGCGTCGAATAGGGGTTGCGCAGCTCGGTGGGCGCGTACACGGAGCTGCAGTTCTCGCAGGCATCNNTCGGCGAGGTACATGCCCTTCACGGGGTCGTAGAACTGCTCGACCGGGCGCCGCTCGATGAGACCGGCCCCCTGCAGCCGCCGGTAGATGTCCTGCGACAGCTCCGTGTTCTCGGGCGAATGCGTCGAGTGCCAGTGGTCGAACGACAGGTGAAAACCCTGCAGCGTACGCGGGCGTTCGGCGAGCACGCGCGCGACGAGCGCTTCCGGCGTTACGCCCTCGGCCTCGGCGCGCAGCATGATCGCCGCCCCGTGCGCGTCGTCGGCGCAGACGAAATGCACCTCGTGGCCGCTCTGGCGCTGGAAGCGCACCCAGATGTCGGCCTGGACGTACTCCATGA
>DKBI01000081.1 GCA_002451175.1 Betaproteobacteria bacterium UBA6904 | reverse complement strand
CCAGTTGTGGAAGTACTCGTGCGCCACGACGCGGTCCACGGCGAGGTAGTCGGCGTCCGTGGCCGTGTCGGGTCGCGCGAGGACGTACTTGGCGTTGAAGATGTTGAGGCCCTTGTTCTCCATCGCGCCGGAATTGAAGTCGCCCACCGCGACGATCTTGTAGTGATCGAGATCGAGCTCGAGGCCGAAGCGCTCTTCGTCCCAGCGCAACGCGCGCTTCAGGCAGTCCATCGCCCAGCCGGCCTGGTCGCGCTTGCCGGGCTCGACATACACCGCGAGCTGCTTGGTCCTGCCCGAGCGCGTGACGTAGCGATCCTCGAGCGCCTCGAGGTCCGCGGCCACCAGCGCGAAGAGATACGAGGGCTTGGGAAACGGGTCGTCGAACCTGGCGAAATGCCGCCCGCCGGGCTCGTCGCCGGCGGCGACGCGGTTGCCGTTCGAGAGCAGCACCGGGTAGCGCGCCTTGTCGGCATGCACCGTCGTCACGTAGCGCGCCAGCACGTCGGGGCGGTCCAGGAACCAGGTGATGCGACGAAAGCCTTCCGCCTCGCATTGCGTGACGAATCCGCTTTTCGACGCGTAGAGCCCTTCGAGGCGCGTGTTCTCCTGCGGCACGGTGCGCGAAACGGTCTCGAGGGCGAACGCAGCAGGCGGGTTGTCGATCTGCAGCACCGTCGGGTCGACCGCAAACTGGTTGCCGCGCAGCGGCACGCCGTCGAGCGCCACGGAGAGCAGTTCGAGATCCTCGCCGTTCAGCGCCAACGGGGCGTTCGGGTTGGCGGCACGCGGGTTGCGTCGCACCTTGAGGCGCGCCGTCACCAGGGCGTCCTTTTCCCGAATGTCGACATCGAGCGCGACTTCGTCGATGAGGAAGGGGGGCGGCGTGTAATCCTTGAGGTGAATCGTGGTCGGCTGGGGTTCGCGCATGGCGGGATTCTAGCCAACCGTGTGCTATGGTTCCCGCCGGATATCCGGGGAGCCCGTCGCCATGAATCGAATCGATCGCCTCTTGCTCGCCTTCGGCNNCGCAGCTTCGACCACCTGTACGGGCTGTTTCCCGGCGCGGAGGGCATCGCGCAGGCGACCGCCGAGCAGAAGACGCAGCTCGACCACGACGGCAAGCCGCTGCAGAACCTGCCGCCGGTGTACGAGCATGGCAAGCCCAGCCAACGCTTCGCCGCGACGCTGCCGAACGGACCGTTCCGCATCGACGCCCCGCCGATCGATGGCAGCCTGTCCGAGCTCCTGCCCAGCCCCTGGCACCTCTATTACCAGAACCGCGAGCAGATCAACGACGGCCGGAACAACCGCTTCGTCGCGATGAGCAACGTCGGCGCCTGGGCGATGGGGTACTTCGACGGCTCGAAGATGCGGCTGTGGAAGTGGGCGCAGGACTACACGCTCGCGGACCACTTCTTCCAGGCGGCGTTCGGGGGCTCGTACCTCAACCACCAGTGGCTCGTCTGTGCCTGTACGCCGATGGATGCGGATGCGCCGGCCAGCGCGCGGGCGCAACTCGACGCCGACGGTCGGCTGAAGAAGAAGCCGAGCTCGCCGGCCTCGGTCATGCTGGGGCCGGTGGAAGTCTTCGACGGGCGGCTATCGCCGGATGGGTACGTGGTCAACACCGCGCAGCCGCCCTATCAGCCCAGCGGCGCGCCGCCGGCCGAAGGCGGCGATCCGCAGTTGGCCGATCCCAAGCGGCATCCGACGCCGCCGTTCCGCGAGAAGACGATCGGCGACACGCTGAGCGCCAGGGGCGTCAGCTGGGCCTGGTACGCGGGTGCCTGGAACCGCGCGCTCGCCGACGGAACGCGCGATCCGAAGGCCAAGCGCACGGTGATCTACAGCCGCGACGCGGACAGCCCGATCTTCCAACCGCATCACCAGCCGTTCAACTACTACGCGCGCTTTGCGCCGGGGACTGCCGACCGTGCGCGCCACTTGAAGGATGGCGACGACCTGTTGCGCGACATCGATCGGGGGACGCTGCCGCAGGTGGCGTTCTACAAGCCGACCGGCCGCGTCAACGAGCACCCCAGCTACACGGACGTCGCGACGGGAGATGCGCACCTCGACGACGTGCTGACGCGCATCCGGAAGAGCCCGCTCTGGGAGAAGACCGCGGTCCTCGTGACCTACGACGAGAACGGCGGCTTCTGGGATCACGTGCCGCCGCCTTCGGGCCCGGGGTGGGGGGATCGCTGGGGGCCGGGAACGCGCATTCCGGCGCTCGTCATTTCACCGCATGCGAAGCGCGGCTACGTGGACAAGACGCCGTACGACACGACCTCGATCATCAAGTTCATCACGCGCCGCTTCGGGCTGGAGCCGCTGCCCGGCGTGCGGGCGAACGCGGGCGACCTGACCAACGCGTTCGATCTGCGCCGCTGAGGCGCCCGCGGACGCCGATCAGCCCGCGCGCACGACGGGCTGGTTCTTCTCGGTCATGCGCTTGATGAGCCCGTCGAAGCCGGACTGGCGCATCACCTGGTCGAACTCCGCGCGATAGGTGAGCACGAGGCTGACGTTTTCGACCGTGATGTCGTAGATCTTCCAGCCTTCCGGCGTCCTGTGCATCGCGTATTCCACCGGCACGGGCGGCCGGCCGGGGCTCAGATACTGGTTGCGCACCGTGGCCTCCGTAGCGCCCGGCTCCATGCGCACGGGGAACACGCGCATCGTCTGTCCGCGGTAGGCGTCGATGGCGTTGGAGTAGATGCGCACCAGCATCGCGCGGAATTCCTTGGTGATGCGCTCCTGCTGCGCGGGTGTGGCGCTGTTCCAGGAGCGCCCCACCGCCAGCCGCGCGGCTTCGCGGAAATCGATATGCGGCAGCACCTTCTGCTCGGCAAGCGCGAGGGCCTTGTCCCGATCGCCGGCGGCGAGGTTCTTGTCCTGTTTCACGGCGGCCATCACGTCGTCGGTGATCTTGCGCACGAGCTGTTCGGGGGACAGGTTGTTCTGCGCAAACGCGGACAGCGCCGCGAAGGCGAGGAGAGAAGCGAAAAAGCGGAGGCGAATCATGGTGTTCCTTTGATCACAGCACGGCGTGGTGTGCCGTTGGACAGTGTTAACGCGTGGCAGGTTCCGCTGGATGACAGGCCGGCACGACGTTGCGGGCGCGCATTATGACAGGCTGCGCTCGCGCAGGAAGCGGGTAAGGGCCTGCGTCGTGTGCGTGCCCGCGGCGGCGGCGGCCTGCGGCGGTCCCTGATAGACGATGCGGCCGCCCGCGTCGCCGCCCTCGGGTCCGAGGTCGATGATCCAG
>DKBI01000252.1 GCA_002451175.1 Betaproteobacteria bacterium UBA6904 | reverse complement strand
GGTTCGAAGCAGTTCCGCGAGGCCGTGGCGCAGCACTGGCTGCCCGCGCTCGACGCGTTCCGCCCGGAACTGGTGATCTTTTCCGCCGGGTTCGATGCGCACATCGAGGACGACATGGCGATGCTGCGCCTGCACGACGCCGACTACGGGTGGGTGACGGCCGCGGTGAAGGACATCGCGGCGCGCCATGCGCGGGGACGCATCGTGTCGGTGCTCGAGGGCGGCTATGCGCTCGACGCGCTCGGCCGCAGCGCCGTCCAGCACGTGCGCTCGCTTGCCGGCCTGAACGCGTGATGCGTGGGGTCTGACCCCAATCGCTAGTCGACGGTCCACGGCTCGCACACGCCGTGCGAGACGCTGTTCGTCAGGTGCTCGAGCGCGGCGTCGGGATCCGAATACGCGCGCGTGTCGAAGTGCCAGGCATGCCGCGCCGCGAAGCGCACGCAGTATTCGAGGTCGCCTTTCCACTTCGTTTCCAGGCACTCGGTGAGCGTGGTCTGCCGCACGCTCGGTCCCACCGGCTCGACGAAGTGCACGGCCTTCGGCGTGACGCGCACCTCGATGGCGTGACGCCCCGGCCGCTGGCTCGAGACGACGCGCGGCTGCGGGCCGCGGACGGATTCGTAGACGAGCATCAGGCCGGCACGCGGGGGCAGCGGCTCGAGCGCCGCCAGGACGTCCAGCCGGTAGCCCTGCCGGATCTCGCAGAGGAGGTCGCCGGCGTCGAGCGCGTCGTGCACCTCCTGCGCGGGCGCGGCCGCGCAGGCGAGGCTCAGCGCGACGGCTGCGATCCGCTTCATGCCAGCTCCTCCGCGAGGCGCGCGAAGGCGGCGTCGTCCGGCGCGGCCACGTGCAGCACGGCCGCCTCGCCCAGGCGCGGGAAGTTGCGCATCGCCGAGCGCCGATACGCCGGATCGTAGTGCTCGTCCAGCAGCCGGGCGACGAACGCCGGCCAGTCGCCGTCGGCGGCGAGCCGCTTCCAGGCCGCGATGCGCTCGTGCCCGTGGAGCGCCGCGAGGCAGTCGAGCTGGGCCGCCAGCGCCTGCGGATCCGAGAAGAAATGCCGATACTCGTCCATGAGCAGCGCGACGCGGGTCTCGAGCGGCGCCTCCAGGAGCACGCACTCGCTGGCCCGCATGGCTTCGATGAGTGCCGAGGGAACCTGCAACTGGCCGATCTTGCGGCTTTCCCCTTCGACGTAGACGACGCGCGCCGGATCGAGCCGGTCGAGCGCTGCCAGCAGCTGGCTCTCGAACATCTTCTGCGACGGCTGCGGTTGCGCCGGCAGGTGGCCGAGGACGGAGCCGCGGTGCGCGGCCAGCGCCTCGAGGTCGAGTGCCTGGGCGCCTGCGCGCGCCAGCGCCCGGAGCAGGCGGCTCTTGCCGCTGCCGGTGACGCCGTGCACGACGCGAAACGTGAAGCGCCCCGGCCGTTCCGCCAGCCGCTCGACGACGTAACGGCGATAGGCCTTGTAGCCGCCCTGCAGGACCCGCGCATCCCAGCCCACCTCGCGGAGCACGTGCGCGAGCGACGCCGAGCGCTTGCCGCCTCGCCAGCAGTACACGAGCGGCCGCCAGGTCCGGGGCTTGTCGGCGAGCGTGGTTTCGAGGTGGCGCGCAATGTTTCGCGCAACGAGGGCGGCCCCGATGCGCTGCGCGGCGAAGCGCGAGACCTGTTTGTACAGCGTGCCCACTTGCGCGCGCTCGGCGTCGTCCAGCACCGCGCAGCAGAGCGCGCCAGGCACGTGATCCTCGGCAAACTCGGCGGGCGAACGCGCGTCGAGCACGTCGTCGAACTGGGCGACGAGCGAGGCGCTCAGGGTCACGGCGATCCGCGCTTCGGGTTTCATCCGTTAAAATTCTACGCAAATGAACGCGCCCGAACAGGTCCGGCTGACCGAATTCAGCCACGGTGGCGGTTGCGGCTGCAAGATCGCGCCCGCTGTGCTGAGCGAATTGCTCGCGACGACGCCGGTGCGGGGGTTGCCCGAGGCCCTGCTCGTCGGCACGGAAACGGCCGACGACGCCGCCGTGTACCGGCTCAACGATACGCAGGCGCTGGTGGCCACCACGGATTTCTTCACGCCGATCGTCGACGATCCCTACGATTTCGGCCGCATCGCCGCGACCAATGCCATCTCGGACATCTACGCGATGGGCGCCAAGCCGATCTTCGCCCTCGCGGTCGTCGGCATGCCGCTCGACAAGCTCCCGGTGTCAGTCATCCAGCGCATTCTGCAGGGCGGCGAGTCGGTCTGCCAGGCCGCGGGCATTCCCTTGGCCGGCGGTCACTCGATCGACGTGCTCGAGCCGATCTACGGTCTGGTCGCGCTGGGCCTCGTGCATCCCGACAAGGTCAAGCGCAACAGTTCGGCGCGCGCCGGCGACGTGCTGGTGCTCGGCAAGCCGCTCGGCGTCGGCGTGCTCTCCGCGGCGCTGAAGAAGGGCCGGCTCTCGCCCGCGGGCTACGCGAAGATGATCGAGTGGACGACGATGCTCAACACGCCCGGCGAGTCGCTCTCGGAAATGGACGGCGTGCACGCGCTCACCGACGTGACCGGGTTCGGGCTCGCGGGGCACCTGCTGGAAATCCTGCGCGGGTCGCAACTCGCCGCGGAGATCCGCTTCGCCGATCTGCCCCTCATCGCGGAGGCGGCGGAGTGGGCGAAGCAGGGCACGAAGACGGGCGCTTCGGATCGCAACTGGAAGGGATACGGAAGCGACGTGCGCCTCGCCGCCGCGGCGCCCGACTGGCAACGCACGCTGATCACCGATCCGCAGACCAGCGGCGGGCTGCTCGTCGCCTGCTCGCCGCAGGCCGAGCGCGAGGTGCTTGCCGAGTTCGCGCGGCGCGGCTTTGCCGAGGCGCGCACCATCGGACGGCTCGTCGCGGGTTCCCCGACGCTCAGCGTCGTTTGACGCCGGCGGCCGGCGTCAGCAGAGGCCGCAGCGCACCCCAGACATTGTCGAGCAGGCGGCCTTGCGCCGCCTCGTTCGGGTGAATGCGGTCGGGTTGAAAATACTCGAGCTGCGTGCCGATGCCGGCCGTCAGCTCCGGAAGCAGAGCGATGCGGTGCTGCCGCGCGAGATCGGCGTACGCGGTCTCGAACGCCCGTGTGTACGCCTCGCCGTAGTTCGGCGGCATGCGCATGCCCACGAGCAGCACGCGGGATTGCGCGCGCTGCGCCTCGCCGATCATGGCCGATAGGTTGCTGCGCATTTCCGCGACCGGCAGTCCGCGCAGGCCGTCGTTGCCGCCCAGCTCCAGAATCACGATCGCCGGGCGGTGCTGGGCGAGCAGCTTGCCGAGCCGCGCACGGCCGCCGCTCGTCGTGTCCCCCGAGATGCTCGCGTTCACGACGCTATAATCGAATCGCTCGCTGCGCAGGCGATCGCGCAGCAGCGCCACCCACCCGTGCTTCTCGGCAAGGCCGTAGGCCGACGAGAGGCTGTCGCCGACCACGAGGATGACGGGCGTCGCGCAAGCCGCGCCCGCGAAACACATGGACGCCACCCAGATCAAAGCGGACGCGAAGAAGGTTCTGCAGGCGACTGACATCGGCAAGACGGTGAAGAGCGGCGCGAGCGATCTCGTCATTTTGCGCGAGATCGGCCTGCAAGTCATGGCGGGCGAGGCGCTGGCGATCGTCGGCGCGTCCGGCTCGGGCAAGTCGACGCTGCTCGCCATTCTCGCCGGTCTCGACACGCCGACGACGGGGCACGTGCAGCTGGACGGCACGGACCTCTTTGCGCTCGACGAGGACGCCCGGGCGGAGCTGCGCGGGCGCACCGTAGGCTTCGTTTTCCAGTCGTTTCAGCTGCTGCCCGCGCTCACCGCGCTCGAGAACGTGATGCTGNNGCGATGCTCTCGCGCGTCGGGCTGGCGGAGCGGCTGCACCACTATCCCAAGCACCTCTCCGGCGGCGAGCAGCAGCGGGTCGCGCTCGCCCGTGCGTTCGTGATGCAGCCGAAGCTGCTGCTGGCGGACGAGCCGACCGGCAGCCTCGATGCGGCCTCGGGCGAGGCGGTGATCGAGCTCGTCTTCGAGCTCAACCGCACGACCGGCACGACGCTCGTCATGGTGACGCACGATGAGTTGCTCGCGCGCCGCTGCTCGCGCATGGTGCGTCTCGCCGCGGGGCGCATCGTGGAAGAGAATTGGGGTCAGACCCCGTTGCCGGGAGGCTAGTCGTGGCTGCTGAGACGCCCCGCAAGCGGGGTCTGACCCCAATTCTTCTCGCCTGGCGGATGCTGTTGCGCGACTGGCGGGCCGGGGAACTGCGAGTGCTCGCGGCTGCGCTGGTCGTCGCCGTCGCGAGCGTGACGAGCGTCGGGTTCTTCGCCGACCGGGTGGGCCGCGCGCTGGTGCGGGACGCGCACCAGCTGCTCGGCGCCGATCTCGTCCTCGTTTCCGATCACCCGTGGGGCGCCGCGGTGTCGGACGAAATCCGCGCGCGCGGGATGCAACAGGGCGAGAGCCTGACCTTCATCAGCATGGTGCAGGCCGGCACGGGCGACGCGGTTCGCAGCCAGCTCGCGGGCGTGAAGGCGGTGAGCGAAAACTATCCGCTGCGCGGGCGGCTGAGAATCGCGCCGGCGCCGAACGCGCCGGACGCGCCAGCGGCGTCCGGACCCGCGCGGGGCACGGTCTGGATCGACGAGCGCCTGGTGAGCGCGCTGGAGGCCCCGGTCGGATCGCGCCTGCGGCTGGGCGCCGGCACCTTCGAGGTCGCCGCGATCATCACGCTCGAGCCCGAGCGCGGCGCCAATTTCTTCAACATCGCGCCGCGGCTCATCCTGCACGTCGGGGACGTGGAGGCGACGCGCCTGGTGCAGCCCGGCAGCCGCGTCTGGTACTACCTCTACGCGGCGGGCGCGCAGGATCGCGTCGCGGCGCTGGAGGCGTGGGCGACGACGCGCCTGGAGCGCGGGCAGCGAATCGACAATCTCGAGAGCGGCCGCCCCGAGGTGCGCGCGACGATCGACCGCGCGCAGCGATTTCTCGGCCTGACGGCGCTGCTCGCCGCGATTCTCGCCGGCGTCGCGATCGCGCTGGGCACGCGGCGCTACGTCGAGCGGCACCTGGACGGCTGCGCCGTCATGCGCTGTCTCGGCGCCACGCAGGGCCGCCTGCTCACGCTGTACGGCATCGAATTCCTGCTGCTGGGAGCGATCGCCTGCCTGGCGGGCTGCGTGCTCGGGGCGCTNNCTGCCCGCGCTGCAGGGCGGCCTCGTCGGGCTGGTGCTGCTGCTGGGATTCGCGCTCCCGCCGCTCGTTCAATTGCGCAACGTGCCCGCGGCGCGCGTCCTGCGCCGCGAGGCGGGCAACCCGCGTGGCGGCACGATCGCGCTCTACGCATCGGGAATGGCGACGCTGAGCGCGCTCCTCGTCTGGCAGGCCGGGGACGTCCGGCTCGGCGGCTTCGTCGTCGGCGGCTTCGCAGCCGCCGTGCTCTGCTTCGCGGTCATCGCGTGGCTGGCGCTGCGGATGCTGGCGAGCGCGCCGGTCGCGCGCCGGCTGGGACGCGGCAGCGCCGCGCTGCGCTACGGCCTGGCGAACCTGCGACGTCATTCGCGCGGCAACGCGATCCAGGTCGCGAGCCTCGCGCTCGGCCTCACGGCCGTGCTGCTGCTCAGTTTCACGCGCAACGATCTCGTCGAGGCCTGGCGGCGGAGCGCGCCGCCGGACGCGCCGAACCGCTTTCTCCTCGGCGTGCAGCCCGAGCAGCTCGACCCCGTGCGATCGTTCTTTCGCCGCCATGCCGTCGAGGTGCCGGATCTCTATCCGATGGTGCGCGGCCGTCTCGTCGAAGTGAACGGCCGCAAGGTGTCGGAGGCGGACTTCTCCGAAGAGCGTGCGCGCCGGCTTGTAGAGCGGGAATTCAACCTGTCGTTCGGCGAGCAGCTCCCCGGCCACAACACGGTGGTCGCCGGCCGCTGGCTCGCGCCCGACCGCGACGAGCTCTCGGTCGAAGAGGGCATCGCGCGCACNNTTCCGCGCGCGCATCAGCTCGCTGCGCAAGCTGCGCTGGGATTCCATGAAGGTGAACTTCTTCGTCATTACGCCGCCCCGCCTGCTCGAGGGGTTTCCCACGACCTACATCAGCGCGTTCCGCCTTCCGCAGGGCGGCGAGCGCCTGGTCAACGAGCTGACCACGCGGTTCCCCAACCTGACCGTGGTGGACGTGGGGGCGGCGGTGCGCCAGGCGCAGGCCGTCATCGATCAGGTCATCACGGCGGTGCAATTCGTCTTCCTGTTTGCGCTCGGCGCCGGATTGCTGGTGCTGTATTCGGCGCTCGTCGCAACCGAGGACGAGCGCCGCCGAGAGGCGGCGCTCATGCGTGTGCACGGCGCATCCCGCGCGCAAGTCACCGGCATCCAGCGCGTGGAGTTCCTCGCCATGGGGCTGCTCGCGGGTCTGCTGGCGACCGCGGGCGCGGCGGCGATCGGCCAGCTGCTCGCGCAGCGCGTATTCGATCTCGACCTCCCCATGAGCCCCGCGCTCTGGATTGCTGGGCCGCTCGCCGGCGTCGCGCTCCTCTCCCTGAACGCATGGATCTCCGCGCGCAAGGCGCTGAGGGCGTCCCCGGCGCTGACGTTGCGCGAGACAGTTTGAGACGGGCGGGCGTCGCCACGAGCCGCTAGAACGGGCTTGAGCCCATTCGATCGGCCGAGTCCGGGCGCGTCAGTCGACGCCAGAACTCGGCACACCTCGAGACCCAAGGAAGGGCGCCATACGCGCACCATGTTTGCGCGCCCGAAATCCGCGATGCTCTGAATTGGTGCACGAGCGCCTGCGCCAGTACCTTCATAGAGCGCTGATCCAAAAGAATATTCCTCATGGCACGGATGCTGCTTAGTGGTCGTCGTCCCGACCCAACTATTGGAGCCATGACCATGAANNGGCCTGTTCTCCAGCTACCGTTTCCGCGGCATCGACCAGACCTTCGGCAAGCCCGCGCTGCAGGGCGGCATCGACTACAGCCACGCGAGCGGCCTGTACGCGGGCAACTGGAACTCCAACGTGAGTGAAGGCGCGGGCTTCCCGGCGGGCAATCTCGAGATGGACTTCTACGGCGGGTGGAAGAAGTCCTGGGGCGATTTCGGCCTCGACGTCGGCTTCATCTACTACTACTACCCGGGGACCGACGCGAACCTCGCGGCGGGCACCGCGTTGGTGAATCCGCGCAACGCGACCAACATCTACACCGGTCGCGTGGACAACAAGGAGATCTACGTCGGCGCGAGCTGGAAGTGGTTCTCGCTCAAGTACTCGCATGCCACGGACGACTACTTTTCGCTGCCCGGGACCAAGGGCTCGAACTACCTCGACCTGTCGGGCAGCTACGACCTCGGCAACGGTTGGGGCGTCAACGGGCACGTCGGCAGCTTCAAGCTCAAGGGCTGGAGCACGGGCGTGGACGCGACCGACGGCAACTACACCGACTGGAAGATCGGCGTGACGAAGGACGTCGCCGGGTGGGTGTTCGGCGCCTCCTACATCGACACCGACGCCAAGGGCAGCTGCAACGTCGCCAATCCGGGCTTCTACTGCTTCGCCAACCAGCTGCCCGTCGGCGCCGGCGCGAAGCTCAAGGACGCCGGCCGCGGCATCGTCGTGGTGTCGGTGAGCAAGACCTTCTGAGGATGCCATGAAACTCATCACCGCCATCATCAAGCCGTTCAAGNNCGACGGCAAGATCTTCGTCTTCGACCTCGAACGGGCCATTCGCATTCGCACCGGCGAAACCGACGCCGCGGCGCTCTAGGAGACGAACATGAAGCGACTTCTTGCACTGCTCCTGGTCACGACCGGGATCGCGTTCGCGGGCGCNNGCGCTGTTCTACGGCGGCATGGTGCGCGCCAAGAACACGCTCTCGGTGCTCATGCAGGTGCTGGTGACGTTCTGCGTGATTTCCGTCGTCTGGGTGGTCTACGGCTACTCGCTCGCGTTCACCGGGGGCAACGCCTTCTTCGGCGGCTTCTCGAAGATGTTCCTCGCGGGCGTCACCGGCGACTCGCTCGGCGCGACCTTCTCCAAGGGCGTGGCGATTCCCGAGCTGGTGTTCGTCGCATTCCAGCTCACGTTCGCGGCGATTACCTGCGGGCTGATCGTGGGCGCATTCGCGGAGCGCGTCCGCTTCTCCGCGGTGCTCGTCTTCGCGGTGCTCTGGTTCACCTTCGCCTACGCGCCGATGGCGCACATGGTGTGGTACTGGGACGGTCCCGACGCGATCACCGACGCCAAATCGCTCGAAGCGGTGACCGCGGCGGCCGGATGGCTGTGGCAGAAAGGCGC
>DKBI01000339.1 GCA_002451175.1 Betaproteobacteria bacterium UBA6904 | reverse complement strand
GTTCGGCGCGGTGGCCGGCATCATGGTGGCGCCCGTGCTGTTTCTCGATCCCAACATGATGGCGGGCGTGCAGATCTACGCCTTCGCCGCGGCGACGCTCGGCGGCTTCACCAGCCCGGTCGGCGCGGTGGTCGGCGGGCTCATCGTCGGCGTGCTCGAGAATCTCGTCGGCACCTACGTCAAGTTCATCGGCACGGAGCTCAAGTTCACGGTGGCGCTGGCCCTGATCATCGTCGTGCTGCTGGTCAAGCCGAGCGGGCTGTTCGGCCGCAGCCTGGTGAAGCGCGTATGAACGGCCTGCGCGGGCGCGGCCTGGTGATCGTGGCCATCGCGGTGGCCTGCGTGCTGCCCTTCCTGCTCTCGAATTTCCGCGTGTTCCAGTTCACGCAGGTCTACATCTATGCCATCGCGCTGCTCGGCCTGAACATCCTCACGGGCTACAACGGCCAGATTTCGCTCGGCCACGGCGCGTTCTTCGCCATCGGGGCCTACGCGGCGGCGATCATGATGGACCAGTGGCAGATCGGCTACGGGTGGACGATCCCGGTGGCCGCCATCCTGTGCTTCGTGGCGGGTTTCCTGTTCGGGCTGCCGGCGCTGCGGCTGGAGGGCCTGTACCTCGCGCTCGCCACGTTTTCGCTCGCGCTCGCCGTGCCGCAGATCCTGAAGTACTTCGAGCACTGGACCGGCGGCTCGCAGGGGATCGTGCTGTCCAAGCCCGCGGTGCCGTTCGGCCTGCCGCTGAACGCCGACCAGTATCTCTATTATCTGGCGCTCGCCGTGCTGCTCGCGCTCTTCTGGCTCGCCGTCAACCTGCTGCAGGCGCGCGTCGGGCGCGCGATCGTCTCGATCCGCGACAACCCGATCGCCGCGCGCGCCATGGGCATCAACACGGCGCTCTACAAGTCGCTCACCTTCGGCGTGAGCGCCGCCTACACGGGCGTGGCGGGGGCGCTGTCGGCGCTCGCCGTGGCCTACGTCGCGCCGGACTCCTTCAGCATCGTCCTGTCGCTCAACCTGCTGATCGGCGTGGTGATCGGCGGGCTCGCGTCGATTCAGGGCGCGATCTTCGGGGCCTTCTTCATCCAGTTCGTGCCGAACTGGGCGCAGGACATCTCGAAGGCTGCCCCGGGCGTCATCTTTGGCGTATTCTTGATCGCCGTCATCTATTTCGCGCCCACCGGGATCGCCGGCGGGGTGAAGCGTCTCGCGGCACTGTGGTCGCGGCGGCGCCGTTCGGGCAGCACCACCTAGAGGAGGAAACCATGCGTTTCGGGATCAGCAGCAGGCTCGCAGCAGTCGCGTTGGCCATCGGTTCGGTGGCCGGCATCGGGGCGGTTTCGCCGGCGCTCGCGCAGACGCCGGGTGTCACCGCGACGGAGATCAAGATCGGCGGCATTCATCCCTACAGCGGCCCGGCCTCGGCCTATGGCACGATCGGCAAGGCGATCGGCGCCTACTTCAAGATGGTGAACGAGCAGGGCGGCATCAACGGCCGCAAGATCAACTACCTCCCCATGGACGACGGCTACAGCCCCCCGAAGGCCGTGGAGATGGCGCGCAAGCTGGTCGAGCAGGACCAGGTCGCGCTGATCTTCAACTCGCTCGGCACGCCGTCGAACAGCGCGATCCACAAGTACATGAACCAGCAGAAGGTGCCGCAGCTGTTCGTCGCCACGGGCGCCAGCAAGTGGAACGACCCGAAGAACTTTCCCTGGACGATGGGCTGGCAGCCCAACTACCAGACCGAGGGCCGCATCTTCGCCGCGTACGTGCTGAAGAACGTGAAAGAACCCAAGATCGGCATCCTCTACCAGAACGACGATTACGGAAAGGACTACCTCAAGGGCTTCGAGGACGGGCTCGGCGCGGGGAACGCCAAGCTCGTGGTCATGAAGCAGACCTACGAGGTGACCGATCCCACCGTGGACTCGCAGATCGTCAACCTGAAGAACAGCGGCGCCAACGTGTTCTTCAACATCACGACGCCGAAATTCGCGGCGCAGGCGATCAAGAAGGCGCACGACATCGGCTGGAAGCCGCTGCACCTGCTGAACAACGTCTCGTCCTCGGTCGGCTCGGTCATGAAGCCGGCGGGCGTGGAGGCGTCCAAGGACATCATCACGGCGCTCTACCAGAAGGAGTACACCGATTCCCAGTGGAAGAACGACAAGGGGATGCAGGACTGGGTCGCCTGGATGAAGAAATACAACACCGAGGGCAAGCTCGAGGACGGGTTCAACGTCTACGGCTACAACGTCGCGCAGACGCTGGTGCAGGTTCTCAAGCAATGCGGCAGCGACCTGTCGCGCGAGAACATCATGCGCCAGGCGGCGAACCTGAAGAACTTCGAGCCGGCGCTGTTCCTGCCGGGGATCAAGATCAACACCGGACCGGCCGACTTTGCGCCCACCCAGCAGATGCAGCTCGCGCGCTTCAGCGGCGAGACTTTCGTTCTGTTCGGCGAGGTGCTCGAGGGCCGCTGAGCTCGTGGTGGCCGGGCGAATGACCGCGAGAGTCCCGGCGCCGGGCGTGGCGCGGACGGAGGGCCACGCGGTGCGCGCCGTCGTGGCCGCGCTGCGCGCCGAGTTGGAACAGGCGCAGGCGCGCCTGGAGAACGCACGCAGCGAAGCCGCGTCGGCGGTGCACGCGGAGCTGGTCCAGGTGCGCGGCACGGCGGCGGCGCTGCGCGCGGAGCTCGAGCGCGAGCGCGGCGAGCGCGAGTCGGCGGTGCAGGAGGCGCGCGTCGCGCAGCAGGCCGAGCTGCAGCAGCTCGTGGCGACGATCGGCGCGCTGCGCAAGGCGCTGGACGACGCGCATTACGACGCGGAGAGGCGCCTGCGCGAGGCCTCCGTGGCGGCGAACGACGAGATCGCCCATCTGCGGGCGACGCTGGGGGCGCTGCGCGAGGCGCTGGAGGAGGCGCACGGCGCCCGGGACCAGCGCGTCGCGGAACTCGAGGCGCAGCATCGCGCGGAAGTCGCGCACATTCAGACCACAGTCCGCGAGCTGCGCGAGCGGCTGCAAGGCGCCGCAGAGGCGCCGTCGCGTCCGGCGGTCCGGACGAAAGGGAAGGCGAGGTAGGCATGGAAGGCGGCAACGCGATCCGGCGGGTCGCGCAGAGGAAGGCGCAGGGCGCCGGGCGGCAGCGCAGCGAGCGCCGGCGGCTCAAGATGCTCGAGCTGCTCCTCGGCATCTCGCGCCGGATGGCGAGCTACCGGTCGCTGGACGAGGTGCTGCACGGCCTGATCGAGATCACGGCGGCGGAACTCGCCGCGGAACGCGGGTCGCTGTTCCTGAACGACCCGGCCACCGGCGAGCTGTACTCGCGGGTGGCCAAGGGCAAGCTGCGGCGCGAGCTGCGGCTGCTCAGCACGACCGGCATCGCCGGGCACGTGTTCACGACGGGCGAGCCGCTGATCGTGCACGACGCCTACGGCGATGCGCGTTTCAACCGCACGATCGACGAGCAGACCGGGTTTGCGACGCGGAGCATCCTGGCCGTGCCGGTGCGCAGCGTGACCGGCGAGGTGATCGGCGTCGTCGAGGCGCTCAACAAGAAGAAGGGGCGCTTCACGCGGCGCGACCTGGAGCTGCTGGAGGCGATGACCGCGCAGGGCGCGCTCGCCCTGCAGGGCGCGCAGGTGATCGAGCGCATGCAGCAGATCCGCACGCAGGAGCGCGAATTCGTCGAGGTGGTCTCGGAAGTCACCGCGGACATCAAGCTCGGCTCGCTGCTGCAGCGGGTCATGGGCGAGGCGACCCGCATGCTCAACGCGGAGCGCTCGACGCTGTTCCTCAACGACGAGAAGACCCACGAGCTCTGGTCCGAGGTGAGCCAGGGGCTGGAGGCGATGCAGATCCGCCTGCCGAATTCGGCGGGCATCGCGGGCGCCGTGTTCACCAGCGGCAAGTCGATCAACATTCCCTACGCCTATGCGGACCTGCGCTTCAACCCGTCCTTCGACCAGCGCACGGGCTACTTCACGCGCTCGGTGCTGTGCGTGCCGATCGTCAACAAGCAGGGCAAGACGATCGGCGCCACGCAGGTCCTGAACAAGCACGGCGGCCCCTTCACGGAGGAGGACGAGTCGCGCCTGCGCGCGTTCACCGCGCAGATCTCGATCGCCCTCGAGAACGCGAAGCTGTTCGCCGACGTGCAGAACATGAAGAACTACAGCGAGTCGATGCTCGAGTCGATGTCGAACGGCGTCATCACGCTGGACGACGCGGGCCGCATCGCGACCTGCAACGCGGCGGGCCTGCGCATCCTCCAGGTGCGCGTCGACGACATCGTCGGCTGCGCGACGGCCGAGTTCTTCGCCGGCGACAACGCGTGGGTGCTGGAGAAGCTGCGGCGCGTCGCGGAGACGGGCGAGATGGACGTGTCGGTGGATGCGGCGCTCTCGGTGCGCACCGAGCGCACCTCGATCAACCTCACGCTGCTGCCGCTGCTCAGCGCGGAATCGAAGCGCCTGGGCTCGATGATGCTGATCGAGGACATCAGCAACGAGAAGCGCCTCAAGTCGACCATGGCGCGCTACATGGATCCGGGCATCGCCGAGCAGCTGCTGGCGAGCGGCGCCGAGGCGCTCGGCGGCCAGGCGCAGACCGCGACGGTGCTGTTCTCCGACATCCGCAACTTCACGACGTTCAGCGAGCAGCTCGGCCCGCAGGCCACGGTCGCGTTCCTCAACGAGTACTTCGAGCTGATGGTGGAGTGCATCCAGCGCGAAGGCGGCATGCTCGACAAGTTCATCGGCGACGCCATCATGGCCGGGTTCGGGGTGCCGGTGCCGCGCGACGACGACGTCGATCGCGCGCTGCGCGCCGCGATCGAGATGATGCGCGCGCTGCGCGTGTGGAACGAGCGCCGCGCGAACGAGGCCAAGCCGCCCGTGGACATCGGCATCGGCCTCAACACCGACCAGGTCGTGTCGGGGAACATCGGCTCGAAGAAGCGCATGGACTACACGATGATCGGCGACGGCGTGAACCTCGCCTCGCGGCTCGAGTCCGCGTGCAAGCAGTACGGCGCGCACATCCTGGTGAGCGAGTTCACCTACGAGCGGCTGCGCGGCACCTACCGGGCGCGCAAACTGGACCGCATCGTCGTCAAGGGCAAGACGCAGCCGGTGGCGATCTACGAGATCATGGAATACCACAGCGACGCGTCGTACCCGAACCTGAGCGACGCGCTCGGCGTGTTCCGCGACGCGATGAAGAAATACCGCCAGCGCGAATTCGCGCTCGCCGCGACGCTGTTCGGCAAGGTGCTGGCGATCAACCCGCGGGACGGCGCGGCGGCGCTCTACGTCGAACGCTGCGAGCGGCTCGCGGCGAATCCGCCGCCCGCGGACTGGGACGGCGTCTGGCGGCTCGAGAGCAAGTAGGGCGTGCGATCGCGCTCGAGCCAGCGCTGGCTGCAGCGCCACGTCGCCGATCCGTTCGTGCGGCGCGCCCGCGAGGCCGGCTACCGGTCGCGCGCGGCGTTCAAACTGCTGGAAATTGACGCGCGGGAAGGGTTATTGCGCCCCGGCGCCCGGGTCGTCGACCTGGGGGCGGCGCCCGGCGGCTGGTCCCAGGTCGCGGCGCAGCGCATCGGCCGCCGCGGCACGGTGGTCGCCGTTGATCTGCTGGAAATCGCCCCCATCTCCGGGGTGACGGTGTTGCGCGGGGATTTCGGCGACCCGGCGCTGGACGACGCAATCGGCAGCGCGCTGGGCGGCGCCCGGGTCGACGTCGTGCTGTGCGACCTGTCGCCGAATCTGTCCGGGATCGCCTCGGCGGATCAGGCGCGGGCGGCGGAACTGCTGTACCGCGCCCTCGATTTCTGCCGGCGCTGGCTGAAGCCCGAAGGCGCGCTGCTTGCCAAGGTCTTCCAGGGCGGCGAGTTCGAGAGCGTGCTGCGCGCGTTCCGCGCCGCGTTCCGGGAAGTGCGCACGCGCAAGCCGGCGGCCTCGCGGGACGAGTCGCGAGAAACTTATCTGGTCGCGCGGGGTCTCAAAGCCGCCTCGCCCTGAGCCTTTTTTGCTCTGCAAAAACGGCGTAAGATGCACTCGATGCGCAGCCGCGCGGAAGGAGCAAGTACTTGAACAACATGCTTAAAAACCTGGTCATCTGGCTCGTGATCGGCCTCGTGCTGATGACCGTGTTCAACCAGTTCAACCAGCGCCAGCAGACCGCGCAGGCGCCGATCGAGTATTCGCAGTTCATCGAAGAGGTGAAGGCGGGCCGCATCGCCAAGGTGCTCATCGAGGGGCGCGAGCTGCGCGCGACGACGACCGACGGCAAGCGGGTGACGAGCTATTCGCCGGGCGACATCTGGCTGGTGTCCGACCTGCTGAAGTACGGCGTCAAGATCGAGGCCAAGCGCGAGGAGGAGCCGTCGCTCCTCATGAACATCTTCGTGTCGTGGTTCCCGATGCTGCTGCTCATCGGCGTGTGGATCTTCTTCATGCG
>DKBI01000029.1 GCA_002451175.1 Betaproteobacteria bacterium UBA6904 | reverse complement strand
ATGATGATCCGCGCCGGCAAGCGCCAGGAGGTGCTGAGCTCGGACGCCATGTGGATGTGCACGTCCTGCTACAACTGCGTCGTGCGCTGCCCGCGCAAGCTGCCCATCACGCAGATCATGCACGGGCTGGCGACCTACGCGCACCGCCTGGGGCTCGCCCCGCAGATGCAGCCGACGCGGCAGTTCTCGGTCCTGTTCTGGGACAACTGCACGCGCACGGGCCGCGTGAACGAGCTCAGGCTGACGCTCGGCCTGTATTTCAAGGACGGCTTCATGGCCGGCCTGAAGACGGCCTGGGCGATGCGCGGCGTCGGCTTCGGCCTGCTGCGCGCCAAGCGCCTCAACCCGCTCGAGCTGCTGGGCGGCCACGCGTGCAAGGACAAGGCGGGCATTCACCGCATGCTCAAGAAGGCGCAGGAAATCGAATCGCGGCGCCTCAAGATCGACAAGTTCCGCGCTGAAGGATAAGCGACCATGGCGAAGAAGGAATACGCGTTCTACCCGGGCTGCTCCTCGCAGCTGCGCGGCTCGGCATCGAACTACCTGACGAGCGTCAACGCGATGTGCGAGACGCTCGACATCCGGATGACGCCGATCCCGGACTGGAACTGCTGCGGCGCATCGGTCAGCTACGCCGGCAGCGGCGAGCTGGCGCGCCACGTGCTCAACGCGCGCAACTTCGCGCTCGCGGAAACGCACCTGCCCGGGCAGGACGTCGTGGCGACCTGCGCGGCCTGCTGGCTCGGCGCGCGCGAGACGAAGGAAAAGCTCGACGCCTCGTCGCAACTCCTCTCCGAGGCGAACGAGGCGCTGAAGGAAGCCGGGCTCGAGTACCGGCAGAAGACCGAGGTGCGGCACATGGTCGAGGTCCTCATCGAGGACATCGGCTACGAGGGCATGGCGAAGCCGATCGTCAAGCCGCTGGAGGGCGTCAAGATCGCCGGTTACGTCGGCTGCCAGACCAACCGGCCGTTCGGCGTCGCCGGCGAGTCGTTCGAGAACCCGATGTACCTCGACAAGCTGGTCGAGACGCTCGGCGCCGAGCCGCTGACGAAGTACGAGCAGAAGGTGACGTGCTGCGGCGGCGCGCTCGCCTTCTCGGAGCCCGAGAAGAGCCAGAAGCAGATCAAGGCGATCGTCGAGTCCGCGTACGATCACGGCGCCGACCTGATCGTCACGCCCTGCCCCTTGTGCCAGGCCAACGTCGAGGTCTACCAGTCGGAGATCAACCGCAAGCAGGGGACGAAGCTCGACATGCCGGTGACGTACTACTCGCAGCTGATGGCGGTCGCCTACGGCGCAAGCGCCAAGCAGGCCGGCCTCGACGGCCACGTCATCCAGCCGAAAAAACTGCAGGACATCGCCGTCAAGGTCGTTGCGGCGAAGAAGTGAGCGCCGTCGCGCGCGCGAGGCGCTCGAGCGCCTCGCCGGTCATCCGGCAGATCTGCCAGTCGGGCAGGACCTGCGCGCCGAGCGACTCGTAGAACGCGATCGCCGGCCGATTCCAGTCGAGCACCGTCCACTCGAAGCGGCCGCAGCTGCGCTCGACGGCCAGGCGCGCGCAATGTCCGATGAGCGCCTTGCCGACGCCCTGCCCCCGTGCCTGCGGGATGACGAAGAGGTCTTCGAGGTAAAGGCCGCGCCGCGCCAGGAACGTCGAGTAGTTGTGAAAGTACAGCGCGAAACCGGCCGCCTCGCTCCCCAGCCAGGCGATCACCGCCTCGATGACGGGCCGCTCGCCGAACAGTTCGGCGCGCAGCTGCTCGACGGTTCCCGTGGCCATGTGGGTGAGCTTCTCGTACTCCGCGAGCGCCCGCACCAGGCCGTGCAGCGTCTGACAGTCCTCCGGCCGGGCCGCGCGGATCTCCATCCTCGAACGGGCTATCGCCGGCAAACGGGCGCGCGCCTTTTCACGCATGGCACGCAGCGCCAGTCGCCCGGACAGGCGAGATGGCTGCAACGACGGCGACCGCACGCACTCCACCCATGCTGGCTGGCTCCGGATAATTCTCTGCGACGCATTATAGGTCGCGCCATCGAAGACGCGTCGGCCGGCGGCTGTCCCGGGTCCGCAGACCTATAATCGGATCCGGCACCGATGGCGACCACCGACCTGCTGACTCTCTCGCGCGCGGCGCGCCTGGCCGGGGTGACGCGCGGCGTGCTGCAGAAGAAAGTGCGCGACGGCGACCTGCGCTCGTTCGAAGGCAAGGTGCGCGTCGCCGACCTGGTCGAAGCCTTCCCCGGAACGGCGATCGAGGACAACGCCGAGCTGGCGCGCGTCAGCCAGATCAAGGAGCGCGCGTTCGCGCGGCGCGTCTACGAGCGTGCGCTGCCCGACAAGGAGGTGCTGGCGGCCCGCGTCGGCGCGCTCGGGCGCGACCTGGCGGTGGCGAACGCGCGGGCGGACCGGCTGCAATCGCTGCTGTCCGAACTCGGGCAGCGGTTGGAAGGGCACAGCCTCGGCGCGTGGCTGAGACATCAGTTGGAGATCGGCATGGCCGCATCGGACGACGAGCAGGAACTGCTGGCGCAGGAGGGCGTGATGCGCGTGATGGCGCCGCACGTCAAGGTGACGCCCGGCGGGCAGGAATTCTTCGTGGAGGGCGCCGACACCGTGCTCGAGGCGGCGCTGCACGCCGGCATTGCCATGGCCTACGGCTGCAGCGGCGGCAATTGCGGCGAGTGCAAGGCGCGCGTGGTCGCCGGAACGCTGCGCCAGGTCCGGCACCACGACTACCGTCTCACGGAGGCGGAGCGGCAGAACGGCTGGGCGCTGATGTGCAGCCACACCGCGCTCACCGACCTGGTGATCGAGGCCCAGGTCGCGCGCTTCGCGAACGAGATCCCCGAGCAGAGCATCACCGCGCACGTGCGCAAGATGGAGAATCTCTCGGACGAGGTGATGCTGCTCGAGCTGCTCACGCCGCGCAGCAACCGGCTGCGGTTTCTGGCCGGCCAGGGCGCGCAGGTCACGCTCGGCGGCGCGAGCGCCACGTGGCCGATCGCGAGCTGCCCGTGCGAGGAGCGGCGCCTGCATTTTCACGTGCGGCGGATGCCCGGCAACGTGATCTCCGACTACGTGTTCGGCCGCCTCCGCATCGGCGAGGCCGTTCCCGTCGCGGGCCCGGTCGGCGACTTCGTCCTGCGCGAGGACAGCGCGCGGCCGCTGGTGTTCATCGCGTGGGGCTGGCAGGGCTTCGCGCCGGTCAAGAGCGTGATCGAGCATGCGCTCGCGCAGGAGAGCGCCGAGTCGATCGATCTCTACTGGATCGGCGCGCAGGGAAGCGATCATTACCATCCGCGGCTCTGCCGCTCGTGGGCGGAGGCCATCGACAATTTCCGCTACACGCCGCTGATCGCCGGCGCAGGCTTGCACGGCGAGGTGGTGCGCGCGGTGCGCTCGACGCTTGGCGAGATCCTTCCGGAGATCGAGACACCGGCGGAGCGCGACTTCTACGTCGCGGGCGACTCGGCGCAGATCGACGCGACGCGCGCGGCGCTCGCCGAGCACGGCGTGCCGGCGGAGCGGCTCGCGACCTGGACGGCGGACTGATGCCTTACTACGTCTACCGGCTCTACGAGGATCCGCTGCGGCGCGTCGAGCCGCTGGGCGAGTTTGCGCGCTACGCGGAGGCCAGCCGCTTCGCCAAGGCGGAGCGGGCGGACCCCCACAAGGCGGGCGCCGTGCGCGTCGTCTTCGGCGCCAATGCCCTGGAGGCGGAGGAGGCGTTGATGAATCCGCGCCCGGCNNCGCGTAAAATGAGGCATGCGAGGAGAAACGACGTGCGCGGGCTCGATCGCCTGATCGCGGCGGTGCAGCGCAATTGCGCCATCGCCGACGCGCGCCATGCGCGCGACGCGACGCTCTGCACCTATCTCCTGCAGATGCGCGAGCACTATCGCTGGGAACGCGACCTGCCGCTTGCCGCGCAGCCGCCCCGCGACGACCTGTCGCAATGGCTGACGGCGCGCGAGGCCGCCTGGGTCGCGCTGGAGGACGCCGCCTTCGAACCGCTGTCGCTGGGCGGGCAAACCTTCGATCCGTTCGACGCCGGCGCGCTGAACGAGGCCCTGCTTCCGCACGGACGCGTCTATGGTGCGGGGTACGGACGCTTTCAACGACCGCATTTCTTCATCGCCGACCTCGAATCGAGCGACACGCGCGACGGCATCCGCGTGCTGATCGCGGGGCGCGAGCACGCCCGAGATCTCGCCGCGCCGGCCGCGGCGCTGCAGGGCGACACCATCTTCCTCCGGCGGGAGGGTTTGCGCCGCTGGCTCTGGGACAAGGTCGAACTCTGGCGCATGAAACGCAGCGACGGGGCGCTCTCGCGCGCGATGACGGCCTGGGGCCTGCAGGAAGGCGACGACCCGGACGGTTTCGAGCGCATGGTGGAGGCGGAAACCGAATCGGCGCTGCTGCACGAACTGGGGGAAGCGCGCGCCGGAAGTCTCCTCGGCGATCGCTGGGAGGACATGCTCGCCGGCCTCGGAGAACGCCGGACCGAGTTGCTGGCGCGCGCCGTGCGCGACAATCTCGCCGATTGCCTGAGCACGCTGCCCGCCCTGCTGGAGCGCGACGCCAGCGCGTCGGTGCACTTCTATTTCTCCCAGTTCGACGGCCTGCGCCGCGAGCTCTTTCCGGGGCTCGCCAGTGCGTACCGGCAATGGCATGACGCGGGGCACCCGGCTGCGCTGCGGGACGCGATCGACCGCGGCGCCGCCCACTGGACACGCATCGCCGCTGAATGGATCGCCGACCCCATGCGCGCGAGCCGCGCGGAGACCCGGGCGCTGCTGCTATGAGCGAACGCCGTCCCGTTCACCTGGTGCGTGAGGGCGCGGCCGCGGCGGCCGGTGGCGCCGACCGCGCCACGGACGAGAAACTGCGCGCGCTGCATCTGCTCGCCGAGGCCACCTCGAGCCTGCCGGGCAATTCCGGCATCGACGCCTGGCTCGACCGCTTTCTGGCGACGATGATCCAACTCACGGATGCGGCGGCGGGAATGGTGCGCGTCGTCGCGGACGACGGCGAGCAGCTGCGGCTCGTCGCGTCGGCCGGCGTGCCGCCGGAGGTGATGGCGCGCGAGCGCCTCATGCCCATCGACTGCGGCGCATGCGGCGACGCCATGCGCGGCGCGGCGGCCCACCCGGGCGTCTCGCCGCTTCCCTGCGCCCAGCACGCATCCCTCGACTGGTTTGGCGGCTTTTCGGGCATGATCGTCGTGCCGCTCGCGCACCAGGGCAGGGCGCTGGGGGTTTACAACCTGTTTCTCCGTGAAGCGCGGCGCCTGCCGGAGGACGCGGCGCTCCTGTATCGCTCCATCGGCGAGCACATCGGCATGGCGCTGGAGAATGCGCGCCTCGCCCGCGAGAACCTGCGCATGACGGTGATCAACGAGCGCCAGATGATGGCGAACGAGGTTCACGACTCGCTCGCGCAGACCATGGCCTACATGAAGATGCGCCTCGCCCTGCTCGAGGAAGCCCTGGAAGGCGGCGACCAGGCGCGCGCGCAGAAATACACCGCCGACCTGCAATCCGGCCTCGGCGAAGCCTATGCCGACCTGCGCGAGCTGCTGGTGCAGTTCCGCAGCCGCATGGATCCGCTCGGCCTCGTGCACGCGCTCGAGTCCCTGGCCGCCGGATTCGAGGACCGCACCGGCGTGCGTCTCACGCTGGAGAATCGCCTTGGCGACCTCAACCTGTCGGCCGAGGAGGAAGCCAACGCGTTCCACATCGTCCAGGAAGCCCTGGCCAACGTGGCGCGACATTCCGGGGCGCGCAGCGCGCGCGTGATTCTCGAGCAGCAGGACGTCGATTACGTGTTCGCGGTGGAAGACGACGGCAGCGGATTCTTCGCGCTCGGCGGCCGAACCGCCGGCGGGCGGGAAACCGGCGCGCTGCGGCATCACCTCGGGGTGAGCATCATGCAGGAGCGGGCGCAGCGGCTGGCCGGGCGCATCGAGATCGCGAACCTCCCCAAGGGCGGCGCGCGGGTGCGCCTGCTGTTCCCGATGAATTCCGCGGAACGCCGGGGCGCTGCATGAGCGCCCCGGTCCGCGTCCTGCTGGTCGACGACCACACGCTGTTCCGCAAGGGGCTGGCGGAGCTGCTGGACGGGCGCGACGGCCTGCAGGTGGTGGCGGCGACCGGCGATCCCGCCCAGGCGGTGACGATTGCCCTCGAGGCGCGGCCGGACGTCGCCATCGTCGACCTCAACCTGCCGCCCCACGGCGGCCTCGCGCTGCTGCGGCGCCTGCGCGAGGCCGGCTGGGAAGGCACGGCGATCGTGCTCACCGTGAG
>DKBI01000291.1 GCA_002451175.1 Betaproteobacteria bacterium UBA6904 | reverse complement strand
GGCATGACCGACCTCGTGAACGACGTCGTCACGCGCTGCCCGACGAAGGCGATCCAGGTCATGAAGAAGGGCGAAGTGAAGGCGGCGGCGCACCACACGGTGGCCGAGCTGGACGACGAGCTGCGCCTGGTCGTGGACAACAAGGACTGCGTGCGTTGCACGCATTGCGTGAACGTGATCCGCGGCGGGCTGCTGCCGGGCAAGGAGCGTGGCGTCACGATCCTCGTCGGCGGCAAGGGCGTGCTGAAGATCGGCGCGACGATGGGCACCGTGGTCGTGCCGTTCATGAAGCTCGAGAGCGACGAGGATTTCGAGAAGCTGAAGGAACTGGCGCGCAACGTCCTGGATTTCTTCGCCGAGAACGCGCTCGAGCACGAGCGCATCGGCGAGACGGTGGACCGCATCGGGCTGGTGAATTTCCTGGACGCGCTCGGCCTCGACGTCGATCCGAACATGATCAACCAGCCGCGCGACAATCCCTACGTGCGCACGGACGGCTGGGACGAGGAAGCGGCGAAGTGGATGGAGCGCAAGCAGCAGGAGAAGGCGGCGTAGGAGGGCGTGGTCGGCACGGTGCCGCATCTGCCGTTTACAGGTCTGCCGACTTGGCGGAAGAATCCGCCGCCAAGTCGGCAGATCGCGGAAAGACAAAGGCAGCGCGGCTGGAATTGAACGCGCACTGAGAGAGATTTTCCGGAGAACCCATGGCACAAGTACAACCCAAGCAACGCGCCCCGATCGAGACGGGGGCCCCGGATCCGCTGCCGCTGATGCATCCGGTGATGCGCAAGAACTACGGGCAATGGATCTATCACGACCATCCGCGGCCCGGGGTGCTGATGCACCGGGCGAAGGGCGGCGAGGAGATCTGGACCGTCAAGGCGGGCACGCAGCGGCAGATGGACGTGTACACGATCCGCACGCTGTGCGACATCGCCGACCGCTACGCCGACGGGCACGTGCGCTTCACGACGCGCTCCAACATCGAGTACATGGTGGCCGACCCGGCGAAGGTCGAGCCGCTCATCCAGGCGCTGAACGACGCCGGCTTTCCNNCCGATGCAGATCAACGACGCGGAGCATTCGAAGATCGCGATCTGGGTGGGCGGCAAGAATTCCAATGCGCGCGGCAAGCCGACGTTCCACAAGCTCGTCGCGTCGGGGTTGCCGAACAACGCGCCGCGCTGGCCGGAGGTCGCTGACGTGGTGAAGAAGATCCTCGGCGCCTACAAGGCCGATGCGCGCTCCTGGGAGCGCATGATCGACTGGATCGACCGCATCGGCTGGGCGCGCTTCTTCGAGAAGACCGGGCTGCCGTTCACCAAGTACCACATCGACGACTGGCGCGGCGCGCGGCGCACGCTGAACGCGTCGACGCACATCCGGTTCTGAGAGGGCGAAACGGGGCGGCCGCCGGCCATCGACCGGCGCGCCGCACAGACAACGTTCGGGAATATCACCACAATGAAGATCGGGTTGCTCGTCAACGAAGGGCCGTACAACCACCAGGCGGCGGACACGGCGTACCAGTTCGCGCGCGCGGTGCTGGCCAAGGGGCACCAGGTTCAGCGGGTCTTTTTCTACAACGACGGGGTGAACAACGCGAGCAAGCTCACCGAGCCGCCGCAGGACGACCGCCACATCGTCAACCGCTGGTCGAAGCTGGCGGCAGAGCACGGCATCGACCTGGTGGTGTGCGTGGCCGCGGGGCTGCGGCGCGGGCTCGTCGAGGAGAACCTCGCGCCCGGCTTCCGCATTTCCGGTCTCGGGCAACTGGTCGAGGCGGGCATCGAGTCCGACCGGCTGGTCGTATTCGGCGACTGAGGACGCGAACATGACGCAGGAGACGGAAGCGCAAGAGGCGGGCGGCGAGGCCGTGGTGAAGCGGTTCATGTTCGTCAACCGCAAGGCGCCCTACGGCACGATCTACGCCCTGGAGGGGCTGGAAGTGGTGCTGATCAGCGCCGCCTTCGACCAGGACGTGAGCCTGGCGTTCCTCGACGACGGCGTGTATCAGCTGCTCAAGGGGCAGCAGACCAAGGGGCTGGAGGTGAAGAACTTCTCGCCGACCTACCGGGCGCTCGAGGGCTATGACATCGAGAAGCTCTACGTGGAGNNGCCGAGGCGGCCGTGCGCGAGGCGATGCCGGCGCTGGCCGTGTTCGCGCTCGGCCCGGACCTGGAGGCGCGGGGCATTCAGGGAAGCGTCATCGACGGCGTGAAGGTGGTGGATTTCGGCGGATTCGTCGATCTGGTGGTTGCGCACAGGACGAGCCAGTCCTGGCTGTGACCTTTATTGCAACGCAGAGGAGAAACACATGGCACTGACCGTAGGCGACCACACGCTCGAAACCGACGAGGAAGGCTATCTCGTCAATCTGTCGGACTGGACCGAGGACGTCGCGACCGAGATCGCGAAGAGCGAGAACGTCGAGATGAGCCCGAATCACTGGGAAGTCGTGAACTTCCTGCGCGAGTACTACAACGAGTACCAGATCGCGCCGGCCGTCCGCGTGCTGACCAAGGCGATCGGCAAGAAGCTCGGACCGGACAANNGGCGTGCAAGATCGCCGGCCTGCCGAAGCCGACCGGCTGCGTCTAGGGGTCAGACCCCTCCCGGATGCGCGATGACCGTCGGGTGAAAGGCGTTGGGGTCTGACCCCGATGGACGCACGATGTCGCCGCTGACCGCCGTCTACGCCGCGCTTTTCTACGCGGCGACGGCCATTTTCGTCGTCGGCGTGGTGCGCAAGATCGCGCAGTACGCGCGTGTTCCCGCGCCGCTGAAGATCCCCACCACGCCGGCGCCGATGACGCGCGGCGGCGTGATCTGGCGCATGCTGCGCGAGGTGGCGCTGTTCGAGAGCCTGTTCCGCGCCAACAAGTGGATCTGGCTGTTCGGCTGGCTGTTTCACGTCGCGCTCGCGCTGGTCCTCGTGCGGCATCTGCGCTACTTCATGGAGCCGGTCTGGGGAATCGTGGCGCTGGCCCAGCCGTTCGGCGTCTACGCGGGATTCGCCCTGCTCGCCGGGCTCGCCGGGCTCTGGGCGCGGCGCTTTCTCGTCGAGCGGATCCGCTACATCTCCACGCCCTCGGACCACCTGATGCTTGCGCTGCTCGTCGCGCTGGGGGCCTCCGGCCTCGCGATGAAGTACGTGTCGCACACGGACATCGTCGCCTTGAAGG
>DKBI01000292.1 GCA_002451175.1 Betaproteobacteria bacterium UBA6904 | reverse complement strand
GCGGGGCTGCTCTTCGCGAGCCGCGCCGGCAGCGCGATCACGGCGGAAATCGGCCTCATGAAGGCGACCGAACAGATCGCCGCCATGGAGATGATGGCGGTCGATCCCATCGCGCGCGTGGTCGCGCCGCGTTTCTGGGGCGGCGTCATTTCCATGCCCCTGCTGGCCGCCCTGTTTTCGGCCATGGGCATCTTCGGCGGCTACCTGGTGGGCGTGCAGCTCATCGGCGTGGACGAGGGCGCCTTCTGGTCGCAGATGCAGGCGTCGGTGGACGTCCGGGAGGACGTGCTCAACGGCGTGATCAAGAGCGTCGTGTTCGGCATCGCGGTGACCTGGATCGCCGTCTTCGAAGGCTACGACGCGCAGCCGACCGCGGAAGGCGTCTCGAGCGCCACGACGCGGACCGTGGTGACCTCGTCGCTGGTCATTCTGGCGCTCGACTTCGTGCTGACCGCGCTC
The DNA here is from genome assembly GCA_002451175.1 of Betaproteobacteria bacterium UBA6904. Classification (GTDB taxonomy): domain Bacteria; phylum Pseudomonadota; class Gammaproteobacteria; order Burkholderiales; family SG8-39; genus 2-02-FULL-66-14. The sequence continues at coordinate 5,202 of DKBI01000292.1, read as the reverse complement.
ATGTTTACCGGAGGGAATGCAAAATGAACCGTGCCACCATCGACATCTGGGTCGGGGTCTTCGTCGCCGCGGGGCTCGCCGGCCTGTTGTTTCTCGCCCTCAAGGTCGGGAACCTGGCATCCTTCTCGACGGCCGAGGCGTATCAGGTGACAGCCAACTTTGCTAACATCGGCGGGCTGAAGATCCGGGCGCCGATCAAGAGCGCCGGGGTGGTGGTCGGGCGGGTTTCGGACGTGCGGTTCGACGATCAGACCTACGAGGCGATCGTCACGCTCAATCTCGAGATGCGCTACCAGTTTCCCCGGGACACGAGCGCCAAGATCCTGACCTCGGGGCTGCTCGGCGAGCAGTACGTCGGCCTCGAAGCGGGCGGCGACGGCGTGATGCTCAAGGGCGGGGATCGCCTGCGGCTGACGCAGTCTGCGGTGGTGCTGGAAAACCTGATCAGCCAGTTCCTGTTCAACAAGGCGGCTGAGGAGAAGGACGCGAAAAAGTGAGCGCAAGCGAATTGCAGTCGGGCATGGGGATTGGGTACCTCGCGCGCGCGCGCGTGCTGCTCTCGGCCGCCGCGCTGGTCGTCGCGTCCGGGTGCGCGACCACGGCGGCGACCGATCCGCGCGATCCCGCCGAGGGATTCAACCGCGCGATGTTTTCGTTCAACGAGACGCTGGACGAGTCGATCGCCAAGCCGGTCGCCACGGCGTACAAGTCGGTGACGCCCGACATGGTGCGCTACTGGGTGCGCAATTTCTTCGCCAACATCGGCGACATCTTCATCGGCTTGAACAACCTGCTGCAGGGCAAGCCCGGCGACGCGGTGGTCGATTGGGCGCGGTTCTCGATGAACACCACGCTCGGGGTCTTCGGCATCAACGACGTGGCGAGCGAGGTCGGCCTGGACAAGCACAACGAGGATTTCGGCCAGACGTTCGGGCGCTGGGGTTCGCCGAGCGGCGCTTACCTGGTGTGGCCGTTCTTCGGCCCGAGCACGGTGCGCGACACCGCGGGCGGACTCGTCGACTTCTATCTGGATCCGGTGTGGCGCAAGCAGTCCGAAGGCGTGCGCTGGACCGCCGCGCTGCTGCGCGCCACCAGCCAGCGCGCGGACCTGCTGGACGCGAGCCGCATCCTCGAGGAGGCGGCGCTCGACAAGTACGTCTTTCAGCGTGACGCCTTTCTGCAGCGCCGCCGCGGCCTGATCTACGACGGCAAGCCGCCGCGGGATTCGTCGTCGCTGCTGCGCGAGGCGCCACACGCCGAGGCCCCCCCGGCCGCAGACCGCGTGTTCGACGAGCCCGCTGTTGCGGTGTCGGCGCCGGCGTCTCCGGACGCGGCACTGCGCGTCGCGGGCAACCCGGAACAGGTGCTCGCTGCCGGGCACACCGGCCGCTGATGCCGCGCGTGGGTTTGCGGGCCGCAGGGGCGGCCGTTCTGGCGTTGGGCGGGTTGCTGGGTGGTCTGGCCGCGGCGCAGGACCTCGTCCCGCCGGACGTTCTGGTGAAGAACGTCACCCTGGAGGTGGTCGAGATCGTCAAGAGCGACCGCGACATCCAGGCCGGCGACCGCAGGAAGGTCGTCGCGCTCATCGACGCGAAGGTCCTGCCGCACTTCAACTTCGGCGCGATGACGGCGAGCGCCGTCGGCACGAACTGGGGCAAGGCGAGCGCCGAACAGAAGGCGCGGCTGGTCGATGAATTCCGCACGCTGATGGTGCGCACCTATGCGAGCTCGATCGCCGCCTACAAGAATCAGCGGTTCGATTTCCGGCCGCTGCGCGCGCGGCCGACCGACACCGACGTCACGGTCAGCGTGCGCGTCCTGCAATCCGGCACCGAGCCGGTCAAGATCGATTACGACATGGAAAAGACCGCGCGTGGCTGGAAGGTCTGGGACGTGCGCGTCGCCGACATCAGCCTGACGGCGAACTACCGCACCGAGTTCGCCAACGTGGTGCGCGAATCGGGCATCGACGGGCTGATCCGGACTCTGCAGGCGAAGAATGAAAAGGCCGGGGAGCCGGCGCCAGCGGGGCGACGATGACGCACCGCGAGGGCGACCGGCTGTTCGTCTCGGGCCCGGTCACGCTGGCCAATGTCGCGGGCGTGCTGGAAGCGGGCTACGCGCAGATCCGCGAAGGGGCGGCGGCCGTGGACCTCGGCGGCGTGACCGATCTCGACTCCTCGCTGCTCGCGATGCTGCTTGCCTGGCGGCGCGAAGCGCGCCGTCTCGGGCGCGACCTCGAGGTCGCCAACCTGCCGCACGGGCTGGATACGCTGGCGCGGCTCTACGGCGTCGTGGAACTGCTGCCGTCCGACGCGTCCCCCGCCCACTGAACTGCGCATTGGCCGGCGCGGGCGACGCCGCGCGCCGGCGCCACAATCGATGACCGCCGCCGTAGAGATTCGCCAGGTCGCCAAGCGCTACGGAGCGCTGCAGGCGCTGGCCGACGTCAGCTTCGAGATCGCCGAGGGCGAGTTCTTCGGCCTGCTGGGGCCGAACGGTGCGGGCAAGACGACCCTGATCAGCGTGATCGCGGGGCTGGTGCGCGCCGATGCGGGCACCGTGCGCGTGCTCGGGGCGGACGTCGTGGCCGATTACCGCCGCGCGCGGCGCCTGCTCGGCGTCGTGCCGCAGGAGCTCGTCTTCGACCCGTTCTTCAGCGTTCGGGAGACGCTGCGCTTTCAGTCGGGCTACTTCGGGCTGCGCGGCAACGACGCGTGGATCGACGAGATCATGCACTACCTCGACCTCACGGCGAAGGCCGACACGAACATGCGCGCCCTCTCCGGCGGCATGAAGCGCCGCGTGCTGGTGGCGCAGGCGCTCGTGCATCGCCCGCGCGTGATCGTTCTCGACGAGCCGACGGCGGGCGTGGACGTCGAGTTGCGCCAGGGATTGTGGCAGTTCGTGCGCCGCCTGAACCGGGACGGGCACACGATCGTGCTGACCACGCACTACCTGGAGGAGGCCGAGCAGCTGTGCGCGCGCATTGCGATGCTGAAGGCGGGGCGCGTGGTCACGCTGGACTCCACGCGCAACCTGCTCGACACGTTCTCGGGCCTGCAGCTCAAGCTGAGCGTGGACCGGTTCGCGTTGCCGGTCGTCGACGGCGTCAGCGTCCTCGCCTCCCAGGGCGAGCGCTTCACGGTCCGCCTGCGCGACTATGTCGCGCTGGAGGCCCTGTTGCACAGCCTGCGGGAGGCGGGCGCCGAGATCCGCGAGTTCGAGCTCGCGCCGCCGGACCTGGAGGAGGTGTTTCTGCGCGTGATGCGTGGCGGCGAGGCGGCGGAAGCGGAGCGCGGGGCGCTCGCATGAGCGGTTTTCCGACGCTGCTCTACAAGGAACTGGTGCGCTTCTGGAAAGTGGCGTTCCAGACGGTCGCCGCGCCCGTGCTGACCGCGCTGCTCTACCTCGTGGTCTTCGCGCACGCGCTCGAGGGCCGCGTCAGCGTGTACGACGGCGTGAGCTATACGGCGTTTCTCCTGCCGGGGCTGGTCATGATGAGCGTGCTGCAGAACGCGTTCGCCAACAGTTCCTCGAGCCTCATCCAGTCGAAGATCACCGGCAACGTCGTGTTCCTGCTGCTGCCGCCGATCTCCTACCTGGAGTTCTTTGCGGCGTACCTCGCCGCGGCGATGGTCCGCGGCCTGGTCGTGGGCGGCGCGGTGCTCGCGGTGACCGCGCCGCTGGTTCCCCTGCCGCTCGCGCAGCCCGCCTGGGTGCTCGGCTTCGCGCTGCTCGGCAGCGCGATCCTCGGTGCGCTCGGCGTCATCGCGGGGCTCTGGGCGGACAAGTTCGACCAGTTGGCGGCATTCCAGAATTTCGTCATCATGCCGCTCACCTTCCTGTCCGGCGTGTTCTATTCGATCCACTCGCTGCCGGCATTCTGGCAGGCGCTGTCGCATTTCAATCCGTTCTTCTACATGATCGACGGTTTTCGCTACGGATTTTTCGGCCGGTCCGACGTCTCGCCCATGGCGAGCCTCGCGGTGGTGGCGACGTGCTTCGCCGCGCTCGCGCTGGCGGCGCTCGCGCTGCTGCGCTCCGGCTACAAACTGAGAGGTTGACATGGTGACGACAGACAGCGTGAAGGCCGGCATCGCCGCCGGGCTCGCCTGCGAGCATCTGGAGGTGCTCGGCGACGGCCAGCATTTTCAGGCGCTCATCGTGTCCGCCGAGTTCGCGGGCAGGAGCCGGGTGCAGCGCCACCAGCTCGTGTACCGGGCGCTCGGCGAGCGCATGCGCGAGGAGATCCACGCGCTCTCGATGCGCACGCTGACGCCCGAGGAGTGGCGCGCCGGTGGATAAGCTGCGCATCACGGGCGGCCGGCCCCTGGAAGGCGAGGTGCGCGTCTCGGGCGCAAAGAACGCCGCGCTGCCGATCCTCTGCGCCGCGCTGCTCACGGATGCGCCGCTGCGGCTGGCGAACGTGCCGGAGCTCATGGACGTGCGCACCATGGCCCGCTTGCTCGCGGAGCTGGGCGTCGAGGTCGGGCCGCACGCCGACGGCGAGATCCGGCTGCACGCGCGCAGCGTCGCCAAGCCCGTCGCGCTGTACGAGCGCGTGAAGACGATGCGCGCGTCGGTCCTCGTTCTCGGTCCGTTGCTCGCGCGCTGCGGACAGGCGAGCGTCTCGCTGCCGGGCGGTTGCGCGATCGGCGCGCGTCCCGTGGACCAGCACGTCAAGGGCCTGCAGGCGATGGGCGCGCGCATCGAGGTCGAGCACGGCTACATGAACGCGCGCGCCGAGCGGCTGCACGGCGCGCACATCGTCATGGACCTCGTGACGGTGACCGGCACCGAGAACCTCATGATGGCGGCGGTGCTCGCCGACGGCCTGACGGTGCTGGAGAACGCGGCCCGCGAGCCCGAGGTCACGGATCTCGCGCGCTGCCTGAGCGCCATGGGCGCGCGCATCGAGGGGGCCGGCAGCGACGTCATCCGCATCGAGGGCGTGCGCGCGCTGCGCGGCGCCGAGTACCGGGTGATGCCCGACCGCATCGAGACCGGAACGTTTCTCGCTGCGGCCGCCGCCGCCGGCGGGCGCGTGAAGCTGCTCGGCGCGGCGAGCGACACGCTGGATGCGACGCTCGACAAGCTGCGCGAGACCGGGGCGCGCATTGCGGTCGCGCCGGACGCCATCGAGATCGAGATGCGCGCGCGGCCGAAGTCGGTGAGCCTGCGCACGGCGCCGTACCCGGG